>WFSE01000095.1 GCA_015486135.1 Lentisphaeria bacterium | reverse complement strand
TTGGGGGCGGTGGCCTTTTGGGGGGTGTCCAGCTGGGGGCCGTGGCCATTGGCTGGAGTGATGTTTTTGATGTCCGCGCAGAGCGCGTTTTTTAGTCCGGCGTACAACGGCTTGCTGCCGGAGGCGTTTTCTAGCAAGGAGATATCTAGAGCCAACGGGGACGTTGGGTTGGCGACTTTTATCGCGATGATCGCGGGGGTGGCATCGGGGGCGTTGCTGAAAGGTGTGGTCGGTGACGCTGTCTGGGTGTGCGGCGTGTTGTTCTCGATATTCTCCGCGTTCGGGATAGCCTTGGCCGCGGCCTCGCCCCGAGGAAAGGAGGCGGATAATCCTCCTGTCTGGAGATGGTCGGTCTTTTTCAAGCATCTCGAAGGCTTGGCGTTGGCGATGCGCGACCGGACGATATTTCACGCCATATTAGGAGAGGGGGTCTTTTTAGCGGTTGGGTCGGCGTTGCAGGCGGCCTTGCTGGTGTATGCGAAGCATGTCCTGGACGCTTCCGCGGTGATGGTCGGGGCGTTGCAACTGGTCCCGGCGTTTGGCATGGGGCTGGGGTGCTGGTTGGCGGGACGTTTGTCTCGGGGCCGCGTGGAGCTTGGATTGACCCCTTTCGGGGCGTTTGGGCTTTTCGTTTTTTTCCTTCTCTTGGCTGGTGCGCCCACCACGGCGGTTGATGTCGCCGGTATCACGGTGCATCCCTATGTGGTGGTTGAACTTTTTCTTCTAGGAATTGCCGGTGGTTTCTTTGTCGTGCCGTTGAGGGCGTATCAGCAGGAGATGTCGGAGCGCGAAACCCGCGGGAAACTGTTGGCGAGCGCGAACCTGATCTGTTTTGGGATGATCCTAGTCTCCGGTGCGTTGATGTTTTATCTGACTTCCGGCGATGCGAGCGCTACAGGGGCGGAAGTCGAGGGGCTGAAGGGGATAATAAAAACCTATTGCCTCTCGCTCCATCCGTCGGCGTTGTTCCTGATTATGGCCTCCGCCACGGCGGCGGTGAGTCTGTACGCGTTCCTCTTGATTCCCGAGTTTTCATTGAGGTTTATAGTGGTTTCCTTGACGAGGTTGATATACAAACTCAGGATAACGGGAGTGGAGAACATTCCTGCTAAAGGTCCGGCCCTGATTGTGTCGAACCATGTTTCCTTCGTTGATGGCTTTCTTCTGTCCGCTGGCTCCCCGAGACTCATAAGGTTTATGATCCACGAGGATTTTTACTACCACCCGCTTACGCATTGGTTCTACAAATGGTTTGGCTACATTCCTGTCGCGTCGCCCCACAAGCCCAAGGGGTTGAAGGAGGCGATAACCAAGGCCCGGGAGGCGTTGGAGCGCGGCGAGATAGTATGTATTTTCCCCGAGGGGCATCTGACCCGCGACGGGATGCTCGGGGAGTTTAAAAAGGGGTATTTGAAGATGTTTCCTCCCGGGCGGGACGACATTCCTTTGGTTCCGGCTCATTTGGGGAATGTTTGGGGGAGCGTGTTCAGTTACTTTAAGGGGGGGCTGAAGTTCCGTTGGCCTAGGGCATTTCCGTATCCGGTATCGGTCTCTTTTGGCGCGCCCTTGTCTTCGGACACACCGCCATTCGACGTGAAGCTCGCCATCATGGAGCTGGGTAGCGCCGCGGCATCCCGTCCCGCTCCCGGGGAGACGCCTTTGCACAGGCGGTTCGCGGAAATCGCGCGACGCAGGCCTTGGCGCAGGACATTTGTCGACGCCTCCAGTGGAGCGGCGCCTACTAACTTTGGCTTGCTTGTGAAATCGTTGGTTTTGAGCCGGAGGATTGTTGACACCGCGAACTGCGAACGCGTGGGGGTGCTGCTCCCCAATTCCGTTCCCACGGCCGCCGTCTTTTTGGCGGTTCTTTATGCGGGTAAGGTTCCCGCGGCATTGAATTTCTCGCTCTCACCTGACGCTATGCGACGCTCAATCGAGAAGGCTAATTTGGGGGTTGTCCTAACGAGTCGCAAGTTTATTGAGAAGGCCGGGATAGAACCAATCGACAAGATGGTGTTTCTAGAGGATTTAGCGGCATCCGCGCCATTGGCAGACAAGATTTTGTGGGGAGCGGCGGCGGTTCTTTTGCCGGCCTTTCTTTTGGCGCGCATGGCCGCGTCAGGTTCCAAAAGTGTCTTCGACATGGCGGTGATTCTTTTTTCGAGCGGTTCGAGCGGCGACCCGAAAGCGGTGGCGTTGTCGCACCACAACATAAACACCAATGTCAGGGCGCTGGTGGATATCGTGGATTGGCGCGTTGGTAGCGACGCATTGCTAGGGAACCTTCCTCTTTTCCATTCGTTCGGGATGACCACCTCTTTCTGGCTGCCCGCCATGACTGGCGCCCAAGTTGTCTATATCCCCAATCCCCTTGACGCGGCTATGGCGGTGAGAACAATCAAGCGCCATTCGTTGGGCATACTCCTAGCCACGCCGACTTTCCTCAGAGCCTACTTGAGAAAGGCGGGGGAGGGGGATTTGAAATCTTTGAGGTTGGCCGTAACCGGAGCGGAGAAACTCCATCCGGACCTGGTGGAGAAATTTCAGAAGACAGTGGGAATAATTCCAACCGAGGGCTACGGATGCACGGAGCTTTCCCCGGTGGTTTCCATAAATCTCCCCGACGAGATAGTCGATATCGGGAAAAAGACTGGTACCCCCGGGAGTGTCGGCAAGCCTATTCCAGGGGTTGCCATCAGAACTGTCCATATCGATTCCGGAGAGACTTTGCCGGACGGTGCCGAGGGGCGGCTACTCGTCAAGGGGCCGGGCGTGATGATGGGCTATCTCGACGAGCCGGAGAAGACCGCCGAGGTCCTTCGAGACGGCTGGTACGACACCGGAGATATCGCCAGAATTGCTCTCGACGGGAGGATATTCATAACCGGGCGGCTCTCTAGATTCAGCAAGATCGGAGGGGAGATGGTGCCGCACGAGATGGTGGAATCCGCGATCAACGCGCTGATGCCGGGAGATGAGCGTATGGCCGCTGTTACCGGGCTGCCGGACAAGCGCAAGGGGGAACGGTTGGTGGTGTTGCTGGTCGATTCGGCTCCGATGGCTCCGGAGAAAAT
>WFSE01000094.1 GCA_015486135.1 Lentisphaeria bacterium | reverse complement strand
CGGAGATGTGTATAAGAGACAGATTGAATCCTTATCCCATCCGCGATTTCCGCACCAAACATCTCCGATACCACCCCGCGGATGAACGCATGCGCCTCCTGGGCAATCTCCGGAGTGGCCGTCTTGCCAGTGCCAATCGCCCATACGGGCTCATACGCCACGACAACCGACGCCATCTCGGACGGAGAAAAACCGTCGAACGCACCACGAATCTGAGTTTCCAAAACCTTCTCGGTATCGCCGCTCTCCCGCTCTTCCAAAAGCTCCCCAACACATACCATGGGAAGCAGTCCCGCGGAAAGCGCGGCGGACAAACGCTTATTGACGCTCTCGTCCGTCTCGCCAAAATATTGCCGACGCTCGCTATGCCCTATTATGACATGGGTCGCCCCCATATCCTTCAGCACAGACGCCGGAATCTCCCCCGTAAACGCTCCGGATTCCGCCCAGTGGACGTTTTGGGCACCGATAGACACGTTCGAGCCGGACGCCGCGTCAACGGCAGCGGACAACGACGTGTAAATCGGACAAAGCACTATGTCCACTCCGTCAATCCCGGCCACCTTATCCCTGAATTCCTCGATAAAAGCGACCGACTCGGCGGCGTCTTTGTTCATTTTCCAATTGCCGGCTATGATTGGGCGTCTCGACATTTCATGAACCCCTCGCGTTGAACTTTATACAAACGGACCAAACGCCACCTTGGCCGCCAAAGAGCGCACAGCTCATGGCGGCCTGGTGGCGCGTCCTCTCAAAATGCTTCCCTCACGGAAAAAGGGAAAATTACTCCATGGTGATCGCTTCGACGGGACATTCGTCGACGCATGCGCCGCAGTCGATGCACTCGTCGGTAACGAACGCCTTGCCTTCTTTCATCACAATCGCTTCAGTCGGACATGCTCCTACGCAAGCTTCGCAACCGGTGCAGCTTTCTTCATTCACTTTTGCTGGCATTTTCCATTCTCCTTAAACTAGTCGTCAATCCTCCCGCTCCACACTCCGTTACCGGATAGAGCGCCGAAACCGCGGAATATAACCTCGCACGCAAGAACGTCAACCCCGCCCCCTACTAAAAAACCCGCTTTCCTCGCCTCCCCGCACGCCTCCCCCTTTTACCCGCACGCGGGCTGGCGGGATAATGGCGGAGTGCTATATTTGCCGCTTCGCCCAATTCGGGGCAGGACATGCGCCGAGCGGGCCCCGTCCAGAAGCGCCAACAAAGAAGAAAGGTAGTGCAATATGCTCTCCAAACCGAAGCTAACCAATGGGGAAACGGGATTCTCAATCGATTTCTCTGGAATGAACGTCTCCGACGCAGACATAGACGCGTTGTCGGACAAACTAGCGGCGGCGCATGCGGAAATGGGCCGCATAGAGGCCGGAGAGATTAAAAATATCGACGAGAACCGCAAGGTCACGCATTTCACGGACCGCGCCGCCTACCGGAATTCGGAGTTGTTCAAAGACGTCGAAGCCTTCGCCAACGACATCAAATCCGGTCGGATCACCGGCGCGACGGGACAAAGGTTCGAATCGCTAGTCGTCAACGGCATAGGCGGCTCGGCCCTAGGTCCGCAACTGCTCCAGTTCGCCATCAACGGCCCCTGCTGGAATGAATTGTCCGCCGACAAACGCGGAGGGGCGCTTAAGATATATTTCACGGACAACACCGATACCGCTGGCCTGGCCGATATACTCGCCGCGGTGGATTTGGACTCCACTCTCGTCCTCTCAATCTCCAAGTCCGGAGGCACCCAGGAAACTAAAAACAATATGATGGCCTTCGAGCGTTTCTATGGCGACGCCGACATAGACTTCGCGAAACACGCGTGCGCCATCACAATGCCCGGAAGCCAACTCGACCAACACGCCCGCGAAAACGGATGGATGAAAATCTTTCCGATGGCCGAGTCGATTGGCGGACGCACCAGCGAGACGGCCATCGTGGGCCACCTGCCTGCCGCTCTCACGGGCGCTGATTTCGGGAAACTCCTCGACGGTGCTATACATATGGACGAATGGACACGAACCCCGGATGCGAAAAACAACCCCGCATACCTCCTCGCCACCGTTTGGTATGTAGTAGGAAACGGAAAGGGGGACCGCAATATGGTCATCGTCCCCTATTCCGACCGACTACTCCCCCTCTCCCGCTACCTCCAACAACTCGTAATGGAAAGTCTAGGCAAAGAACTCGACCGCGACGGAAATGTCGTCCACCAAGGTCTCACCGTGTTCGGAAACAAGGGCGGCACCGACGCCCATGCGTTTATACAGCAACTCAACGACGGCAGAGACGATTTCTTCGCCACCTTCATCGAAGTCCTCAAAGACGCCATCGACATTCCCGTTGGGGACAATATCTTCATGGGGGACTACCTCCACGGATTCCAAGCGGGTCTGGCGGAAGCATTGCAATCCAAAAGCCGTCAAGTAATCCAAATCGCGGTAAGAAATGCGGACGAATTCAATCTTGGCGCGTTAATCGCGCTGTACGAACGCTCCGTGGCGTTCTACGCCGAATTAATAAACATCAACGCATTCCACCAACCTGGCGTCGAGGCGTATAAAAAGGCTAGCAAGAGGATTATCGCGCTACTCCAAAACGTCAACTCGAAACTCCCAACCCTCGCCGGAACGTCCGGCACGGCCGCGGAACTCGCGGAAAAGGCTGGAATCGAGGATGTCGTGGCCTTCGAGGGGATTCTCGCCAAAGCCGCGGAAAACTCCTCCAGACCCGGTTCGCGGGTTTCGCGGACATGGGACGAGCAACTGGGCGAATGGATATACAGCATGGCGTAAACGCCATCATTCAAAGCATGGGGACGGGGTCTGGACCAGCACTTCTGAAAACGCGGAACTGACCCCGTCCACTCAGTCCGATCCACCGCCCAAAAAGGGTTAACCAAACAGGGGCCCAATTATTCAGCGGCCCTGGGGCCTGCTGAAAAAGTCGAGAACGGGTCAGTGGCTAGGCAATGAACCGACGGTGTGCTTTGCACTCCGAGGCGAAATTAACGCTGCCAATGGCCCATTATCGGCTTTCGCAAAATTGGCAAGTGCCTCAAATCGTTAGTTATCTCCAAGGTTTTGAGAGGAACACACGAACGTGTAATCCCAAAACCTTGGAGATGACACCATGAAAAAAACATTTAACCCAATGACAATAAAGCACTCGCCAATTATTCAGCGGCCCCAGGTTTGACTTTTGGCGTTCCAAGGCTACTTTGGAACCCCTTCCCCGTGCCGCCAAGGGGTTGACACGCCTGCGGCCCGCACGGGGACAAGCTGGAGGAATCGCCGACGGAACTCCCTAATCCGCCATGCGACAAAAATAAAATTTAACGGCGAGTGAAAACTCCCAAGGCACACACAAGGAGACATTGGAAATGTCGAAGAAAATGGTAACCATCACAGGAAACACCGCGGCCGCCCATGTGGCGTGCGCCTTTAGCGAGGTCGCGGCGATCTACCCCATCACCCCCTCGTCCGACATGGGCGAAATGGCCGACACTTGGGCGAGCCAAGGCCTGAAAAACATCTTCGGCAAACCCGTCGATGTCGTTGAAATGCAGTCCGAGGCGGGTGCCGCCGGCGCCGTCCATGGTTCCCTTTCGGCCGGGGCGTTGACTACCACATTCACCGCCTCCCAAGGTCTCCTGTTGATGATTCCCAACATGCACAAAATCGCCGGCGAAATGCTCCCGACGGTTTTCCATGTCTCCGCGCGTTCCCTAGCCTGCCAAGCGCTCTCGATATTCGGCGACCACTCCGACGTGATGGCCACTAGGAACACCGGATTCGCATTGATGGCGGCCGCATCCGTCCAGGAAGAAATGGACCTGGCCATAGTCAGCCATCTCGCCACTCTGAAATCTCTGGTGCCCTTCGTAAGCTTCTTCGACGGATTCCGCACCTCCCACGAGATTCAGAAGGTCGAGGAAGTATCCTACGACGTTATGGCCGAGCTTTTCGACCCCAAATACGTAACCGATTTCAAAGCGCGCGCTCTCAAACCCGAAAACCCCTTCGTTAAAGTTGGCGCTCAAAATCCGGACGTTTATTTCCAAGGCCGCGAAACCGTCAACAAATACTATCTCGCGGCTCCCGCGATCGTCCAAGAATATATGGACAAACTCGCCGCCAAAATTGGCCGCCAATACCACCTCTTCGACTACGTCGGAGCACCAGATGCCGACAAGGTAATCGTCGCGATGGGCTCCGCCTGTGAAACCATTGAAGAGACCGTGGAATACCTGAACGCCCGTGGTGAGAAGGTCGGGGCAATCAAAGTCCGCCTCTATCGTCCGTTCTCCGTGGAGGCTCTGGCCGCCGCGGTTCCGGCATCTTGCAAGAAAATAGCCGTGCTGGACAGAACGAAAGAGCCGGGCTCCATAGGCGAACCCCTTTACATGGATGTCGTGGCCGCCCTCGCCGACAAAGACATCAAGATCGTCGGCGGAAGATACGGCCTCTCCAGCAAAGAGTTCACCCCATCGATGGTCAAGGCCGTTTACGACCACCTCGACGGAGCATGCTCCCACGGCTTCACCGTCGGCATAACCGACGATGTCACCAACACCTCCGTGGAGATAAAAGAGGATATCAGCACGGCGGACGACGACACGACCTGCTGCATGTTCTGGGGCCTCGGGTCCGACGGCACAGTCGGCGCCAACAAAAACTCCATCAAGATTATCGGCGATAACACCGACATGTACGCGCAAGGATACTTCGTCTACGACTCCAAGAAGTCCTACGGCATCACGATATCCCACCTGCGTTTCGGCAAAAAGCCCATCAAGTCAACCTACCTCATCGACAAGGCGGATTTCGTGGCCTGCCACAACTCCGCGTACATCGGAAGGTACGACATGCTCAAGGGCCTCAAAAAAGGCGGCACGTTCCTCCTGAACTCCGAGGCGCCCGCCGACAAGGTGTTCGATACCCTCACCGAGGATATGCAACGCTACATCATCGACAACAACATCAAGTTCTACACCATCGACGCGTTGAAAATCGCAATGGCCGTAGGCCTCCGCAACCGTATCAACACCGTCATGCAGGTGGCGTTCTTCAAACTCGCCAACATCATCGACCCCGACAAGGCCATTGACCTCATCAAGAAGGCTATCGAGAAAACCTTCAAGGCCAAAGGCGACGATATAGTTAAAATGAACTGGGCCGCCGTGGACGGTGCCCTGGACGCCCTCCAAGAGGTCGAGGTGCCTTCAACCATAACCGAGTCGTTCGTCCCGAAGAAGCTCATTGGCGAGGACGCCATCGACTTCGCCAAAGATGTCATCGAGCCCGTAATGCATTTGAAAGGTGATGACATTCCGGTTTCCAAGATGTCGATCGACGGTGCCGTCCCCTCCGGGACCACCGCGCTCGAAAAACGCGGCATCGCACCACAAATCCCGAAATGGGATGAAACCAAATGCATACAATGCAACCAGTGCGTGATGGCGTGTCCCCATGCGGTTATCAGGGCGAAACAAATCGATCCCGCGGACTTGGCGGACAAGCCGGAGGGCTTCACCACCGTCGATTCCAAAACCAAAAACGACAAAAACCTCCAATACAAACTACAGGTCTATTGCGAGGACTGCACCGGTTGCGGTGTCTGCATAGATATCTGCCCAGCGAAAGAGAAGGCGTTGAGCTGGAGAACGCTCGAAAACGCCCGCTCCTGCGGCGAGCCGGAAATGGTCGAGTTCTTCGAAAACCTCCCCGACAACGTCCTCGATGGCGCCGCGGAAACCACCGTCAAGGGAATCGGCTTCAAGAAGCCACTTTTCGAATTCTCCGGAGCGTGCGCCGGTTGCGGCGAGACCCCGTATGTCAAACTAGCGACCCAAATCGCCGGCGACAGGATGATCGTCGCCAACGCCACCGGTTGTTCCTCCATATACGGCGGAACGTTCCCGACAATCCCGTATTGCAAAACGAAAGACGGACGCGGCCCCGCTTGGGCCAACTCCCTCTTCGAGGACAACGCCGAATACGGCCTGGGCATGCGCCTCGCCGTTGATAAAAACCGCGAACTGCTCAAGTTCAACGTCGAGAAACTGCTCGAGGACGGACGCGGCGCCTCCGACGCGCTGAAAGCCGCCCTCGGCAAATGCATAGAGCTTTGGGACGACACCTCGCAGGCTGCGATTGACGCCCAAAACGCCGTCCAAGCGCTTCTTCCCGAAGCGGTCGAAAACGCCCCCTGCGACGAGTGCCGCGCGGTTCTCGCGAAGATCCAGGAGCTCCAAGACTACTTCGTCGATAAGAGCGTGTGGATAATCGGCGGTGACGGTTGGGCCTACGATATCGGATACGGTGGATTGGACCACGTCGTCGCCTCCGGACGCAACGTCAACATCCTCGTGCTCGATACCGAAGTTTACTCGAACACCGGCGGACAGGCTTCTAAGGCCACCCCGATAGCGGCCGTCGCGAAATTCGCGAACGCTGGCATGAGGCTCACCAAAAAGAACCTGGGCTTCATGTGCATGAGCTACGGTTACGTATATGTGGCATCCATATCCATGGGCGCCAACCGCAACCAAGCGCTCAAGGCCTTACACGAAGCGGCCGCATATAACGGCCCGTCCATCGTATTGGCCTACTCCCCATGTATCGCCCACGGTATCAACATGGGCAAGTCGCAAACCGAACAGAAACGCGCCGTCGAGGCCGGCTACTGGCCCCTCTACCGCTACAATCCGATGAACGCCGAGAAACCGTTCACTTGGGAGACAAAAGAGCCTTCCGCGGACTTCCAGGAATTCATCCGTAGCGAACGTAGATACACCACCCTCCTCAAAACCGCCCCGAACGAGGCGGAAGCCCTCTTCAAACAAGCCGAAGAGGACGCTAAGAAGAGGATGGCGTTCTACAAGAATATCGGCGAAGTCATGTAGGACTTGCTGAATACCCCGTTCACACAACAACCGCCGACCGCGATTTACGCGGCCGGCGGTTGTTTTTTGCTGAAAAACACGCCGCCCCCCCCAGGGACTCCAATCAGTCCAATCAGTCCGTGCCAGCCCCCCCCGTCCACTCTGCGATCTCCGCGTCTTTGCGAGGGAAATGAACAAACAGATTGACTATCCGCCCCCAGCTTTTTTCACTTATAATGAGTCCACATCCGAATGATTTTTACGGTCTTTATGTCATCTAATATTTGATAAACAAGCCGGTGCTGGATATTAACTCTACGAGAACAAGCCCCGGTTAAATCGCCAATCAATTTTTCATATGATGGGGGTGTCTGATACGGATTATTTTCAAGAATTTCAAGAAGACGTTCCACCTGGGGCCTTAATCCGGAACGAGAAATTTTCTTCGCGTCTTTTTTCGCCTGAGAGGTATAAATAAGCTTCCACTTCACCAATCAATCTCCGCGTCGCATTTCTCCACGGGTGTTTTCAATCCCTCAACGATCGATTCGCGCATGTTCGGAAATGATTCAAGATAAAGCGTCTCCTGAATCGCTCGCCAGTCATCCTCGGAAACAAGTACGGCGGAATTCCGTTTCCCCGCTATTTGAACAGGACTATGCGATGCGGCCACCTCGTCAATAAGCCTAAAAAAACGCTTCCTAGCGTCGGTTGCCGTAAGTGTTGTCATATCGCTCCTCCTCTCCATCTACTCAATAGTACGTTTTAACGTACCACTTTATTGGGAGATGTCAAATTCCCAAGCCCGCCCCTAGCCCCACGCCGCTTTTAAATTTGTATTCCAAAGCACTTCGCGCAGTTTCCGCGACACCTGTTTGCGAAATGGTCTAGCCCGTCCCCTACATGCCGGGTCCGCAACGCGGAATCGGCATCTCCGCGATCTCCGCGTCTTTGCGAGGGAAACCTATTCGTGGCTCACTTTCCAACTTTACCGAAAGCACCAGCCGGGCCAATCCGACGTATCACAATCCCCATACTTCTTCCATGTCCTCAATATCCGGATCGTCATATCTGGACATGGTCGCAAGCCATTCCGGCATATCTTCTTTTATTGACTCTTTCAAAGCAGCAAAATCCTCTTTCGAGATTTCCCCCAGCTCACACATAAACTGATAAAATTTTTTCAGGCTCGCGGCGTTCTCTTTTATCGCGGTCTCACTCGCCCACATCGCCTTCCGAATAAACCAGTATCCAAGAAACATATCTATTCCACCAACACCATCTTTGGCATCAACAGCGTCTTCGTATAACAAAAACTCGTTCACATAGAACGCCGCGTTCGAAACATGTTTTTCAATTGTTGTCGATGATAATCCCTTGGCGGTAAGCCACTTTTCAAAACCGGAAAGCAAATCCTGATTTTCCTTCCTTATGCGCCTACACTCTTTTTCATACTGCTTGTAATCCATGACATTCTCCCTCGTTTAGCAATATATTACTTGCTCCTCTCAACGCCCGACACCCGTAGGCAACCGGCGCTTCGCAGGGCTCGCATACCCAATCGCAAAAACAATCTTTCAATCAAGGCGGAGCCAGTTAGGCTCTGGCATTAAGATTTTTCTATGGTATTTATTCCTGCCGGATCACTGCGTACACGAGTATGATTGGAAGATTAAATCTACGATGTCGTCTACAGTGTATTCTTTGTCAATTTTATCGGAAAACACATAAATAATTCTCGTTATTTTCCCGTATCTATGTGTCTTTGGTATTTTCTCTGTAATATTTTTGGGATCATTTAATTTATCATCTTCAGTTCTTATTAGATACCTTAAACAAACCTTTTTGTTCTGCACTGATAAATATGCAAAATTCACAGATGTTTTGTATATAATCTCTGCCTGAGTTGTGTAGCATTCAATTTCAGGGCCGAGTTCCAAAATCCTATTATTTAATTCATCAAATAGGTCCTTTAATTTATCTGGAGCCCCTTGTAAATGCTCCTCGATACTCTTTGGTTCATTGGGTGCTCTTTTTATTTTTTTGATAGTTGTTTTACCCGTTTTGCTTTTTATGAGTTGCTCAGGCTCTTCCTCTCTTGATATCATCAATATATCGTTTTCATACAGACGATATCTCCATAACTCAGCACCAAGAGACAACGCAAGACATTTATCATCTATTGTATATTCTTGAGCAAAACATATTATTCTTGGATTGCTAAAATCAATTGCGCCATTAAATTTCTTTATATTCTTACGCACTAGCAACTCGAATGAATCCGGATTTTGCCTTATCCATGTCATGTAGCGATTGGCCTGAGTAAGCTGTCCTTTTTCTTTGCTTTTTTTGTATTCAATTACGACAGGTCGATTTGATTCATCAATTGCCAATGTCTCAATTCTTCCATGCTTATCGGTAATATGCTCGTCTTTTATATACCTTATTCCAAACATTTCCTCCAAATTAGAGTCTATCAGTGTATGCAGCTCAAATTCATTTTTGAATTGAACTTGCTTCAACCGCTCGGCTTTACCTTTTTTTATTCGATAAGCAGGCATTTTATATTGTCTCCATTGTATGCAGTAGATATTTACCCTAACATAATAGCCCGGACCGACTCCTAGGCCCGCCCCATCTTAAACGGGAGTATAATGCCGGGCAAAGAGAAAGTCAAACAGGAGGGATATTGGCTATTCATTCCCCGTCCACTCTGTCCACGCCAGCGCAACGCCAACAAATACAAAACACTTCGCGCGATTTACGCGGCCGGCGGTTGTTTTTTGCTGAAAAACACGCCGCCCCCCAGAGAATCCAATCAGTCCAATCAGTCCAATCAGTCCAATCAGTCAGATCAGTCCGTGCCTGTCCCCCTGTCCACCCCATCCACGACACCACCAAAAAAGGGTTAACCAAGCGGGGATAAAAATTAGCAAAATTTGGGACAGGTTAATTGTGGCGCTTATTCCTAGCGCCTTGACCGGGATGTCCCTAGTATCTTTTTGTTCGGCTTCCCTTTTTCTTTTCTAGGATGAAGTGAATACTCAACCCCAAGGTTATTCCGACACCAAGCGAGACCAACAACATAGCGGGATTATTTTTTAAATATTCTATTCCTTGGTCCTCTACAAGGAAAGTATGGAAACTTTGAATTGTCAATCTGGCTGCGAATGATATCCCCACAATCAAGCAAAATAGTCTAAATATTGTTTTGGATTTTGATTCTTTCATTGTTTTTTAACCGAACAGTTATTTTTCAACACATCGCGACTTGCCGAGGGGTAATACTTTCTCCCCAGCGGAATGACAAAATGCCGATATTGCGGTTAACCCTTGGTCGAGTCAGGTGCGGATCCCGCCGATCTGGCACCGCGTCTGGATTCTCCGCTCGGCCCGCCCCGTCTTAAACAGGAGTATAATGCCAGGCAAAGATAAAGTCAAACAGGGGGATATTGGCTATTCACTCTTCGTCCCCCCGTCCACTCCGCCCACGCCAGCGCAACGCCAACAAATACAAAGCGCTTCGCGCGATTTATACGCTACATGCTTGCGGAACGGTCTAGCCCGTTCCCTACATGCCGGGTCCGCAATGCGGAATAGGCATCTCTTCGATCTCCGCGTCTTTGCGAGGGAAATATGCCGCGCCCAAGCCCTTTGTAGAGCCCAGAAAGAGCGAACTCGGAAGGAGGGACACTTTAACCACACGAACGTGTGCTTGCCAATTATTCAGCGAGCCCTAGGTATTAGCGCCGCAGCACTTTTTGAATTTTTTCCCGCTACCGCATGGGCACGGGTCGTTGCGCCCGACCTTAGGGCCTTCTCTGACGAAGGTTATCTGTATCTGCTGCTCCTCTGGCTCGACTCCTTCGTCTGATCCCGCAGCGCCACCAAACTGTTCGATCTGGTCGTGGATGAACTGCTGCGGGAGGGATGCCAAAAGGCTTTCGAAACTGGCCAAAGAGCCCGCCGACCGGAACATGTTGTTCAGTATCTCCTGGTTGATGTCGGCCATCAGCTCCTGGAACATCTTGAATGCTTCGTGTTTATATTCAACCAAGGGGTCTTTTTGAGCATACGCCCGGAGGTTTATGCTGGAACGCAGATGATCCATGGCGTAGAGGTGCTCCTGCCAAAGCCGATCGACGGCATCCAGCATTGTATGCCTCTCGAGCCATTTCAAGGAATCCGGGTCTTCCAATTCCTCTTTGGTTTTGTAGGCTTCGGCAACCTTCGCCAGAATTTTCTCCACGATAGCCTCGGCCTTCGCGGACAGCGATTTCCTAGCGCTCACCAATTTTTTCGCATCCACATCGGATTTGGAAACCTCCAAATCATCCTTGGAGAATCCTATGGGGAACGTTGAGTTCAACCACGACAAAAGATCACTGAGCGCCGGATCCCCTCCCGCGTCATCGCCCTCCATCTCCAAAGCGGCGTAAACGCGCTCCTCCAACTCTTGCCGAACGACATCAAAAAGGATGTCGTGTGGATTATCGGAAAGAAGCACCTCTTTCCTGAAGCCATAAATGGCCTCGCGCTGCTTGTTCATGACATCGTCGTATTCCAACGTCCGCTTACGGATGGAATAGTGGTGCTGCTCGACCCGCTTTTGAGCGGTCTCTATCGACTTGTTGAGCCAAGGATGTTGGAGCTCCTCCCCCTCCTCCAGACCTAATTTGGACATTATATTCGCGATCCTGTCGGAGCCGAAAAGGCGCATCAGATTGTCTTCCAAAGAGATATAGAAGCTCGACGAGCCGGGATCCCCTTGTCTGGCGCACCGTCCCCTCAACTGGCGGTCTATCCTCCGGGCGTCATGGCGTTCGCTGCCGATCACGTGGAGTCCGCCCAGGTCGGCAATACCCTCACCCAATTTGATGTCGGTTCCCCGGCCAGCCATGTTGGTGGCCACCGTTACCGCCCCTTTGTGACCCGCCCTAGCGACGATTTCAGCCTCGCGCTCGTGGTTTTTCGCATTAAGAACGTTGTGGGGAATATTCTCGCGTTTGAGCATTCTACTAAGAATCTCGGACACGTCCACGGATATGGTGCCAAGGAGGACTGGACGACCCTGCTCGTGGCATTCCCGCACCTCCTCAATCACCGCCCGGTATTTCTCCCGGCGCGTTTTGTATATTTTGTCGTTGTAATCGACCCGCTGGCAAGGCCTGTTTGTGGGGATGACCACAACATCCAGCTTGTATATTTGATGAAATTCGGTGGCCTCGGTTTCCGCCGTTCCCGTCATGCCAGCCAATTTCTCGTACATTCTGAAGTAGTTCTGAATGGTGATAGTCGCCAGCGTCTGGGTTTCCCTCTCTATCTTCACCCCCTCCTTCGCCTCCAACGCCTGATGCAACCCCTCGCTGAAACGGCGTCCCGGCATGAGACGTCCTGTATGCTCGTCAACAATAATAACCTTGTTGTCCTGCACCACGTAATGAACATCTTTTTCGTAGAGGCAATAAGCCCTGAGCAACTGCGATATATTGTGAATAGTCTCGCTTCTCTTGGCGAACTCCTCTTGGAATCCCTGTTTTTTCTTGAGCTTTTCCTCCTCGGATGCATCCGAATCGGTTTCGATATCGTGGAGGGTTTCAAGCAAATCAGGCAGAACGAACATTTCGGGGTCTTCCGGCGAGATTTTCTGCCGTCCCTTCTCCGTCAGATCGGCTTCATTGCCACGCTCGTCTATTGTAAAAAACAACTCCTCCTGGACTTCTTGGAGCATGCCTCTGTTCTGGTCGCTCCGAATGAATCCCTCAGTTTTCTCCAAGCGCTTCAAGACCGTTCCATCCTCAAGCAAGCGCATCAACTGCCTATGCTGAGGCATACCAAGCCTGACTTGAAACAACCAAATGTACGCGTCGTCCAACTCGTCGGATGACGCCTCCGGATTCTCTATGACCGCCTTAGCCTCGGTGGCCAGGCGGGAACACAACGCGTTTTGCGCGGCATAAAGCTCGGCGACAAGCGGCTTCAACTTGTCGAATTGATGCGTGGACACCGCCGCCGGCCCCGAAATTATCAGCGGAGTCCGCGCCTCGTCTATCAAAATACTGTCGACCTCGTCGATGATAACGTAGTAATAATCGCGTTGGACGAGCTGCTCCGGCTCGACGGCCATTCCCATGTCGCGGAGGTAGTCGAATCCGAACTCGCTGTTCGTGCCGTATGTGATGTCTTTGTTATACTGTTCGCGCCTCTCCTCCGGAGACATCTGGTTCTGTATGCATCCGACCGTTAGCCCAAGAAACTCGTAAACGGCCCCCATCCATTCGGAATCTCGTTTAGCCAGATAATCGTTGACCGTCACCAACTGGCAGTTTTTCCCCGTCAAGGCGTTCAGGTAAAGAGGCATGGTCGCCACAAGCGTCTTTCCTTCCCCCGTGGCCATTTCGGCGATGGAGCCTCGGTGCAGGACGATAGCCCCCATAATCTGGACATCGAACGGAACCATGTCCCACACAATCTCGTGGTCGCAAACGTTTATCGTTCTGCCGACGAGCCTGCGACAGGCGTTTTTGACCACGGCGAAGGCCTCGCACATTATGTCTTCGAGGGTCTCCCCGTCCGCGAGCCGTTTTTTAAACTCGTCCGTTTTCGCCTGCAATTGCTCGTCCGAAAGAGAGCGCAGGGACTCCTCTATTTCATTTACCTTCGCTACCAACGGGCGTAATTTCTTGACATCGCGCGCCGATTTGGTCCCGATTATTTTCTTCAAAACGCCGATCATCGCGTCATTCCTTACTTACTTCTCACCAACCCCACCTTCGCACCAAATATGCGACGGGGGTGGAACAATACATCCTGAATCCGCAAAATAAACCACGGCGAGCATGTTTTAGCAGGGCCCGCTGAATAATTGGCAAGTGCTTAATCTTCATTTGGTTAAGCTTTTTTTGGCGGTGTCATCTCCAATATTTTGGGAGTAATCCTCCCAAAAACCTTGGAGATGACTACTATTTTCCGCTCAATTCGAGGCACTCGCCAATTCCAGGAAAGCCGGAAACGCACCGCTGATCTCGTTGCCTTCACCTAGGAGTGCAAAGCACGCCGGCGGCTCGCCGCCTAATCACAAGTCCTCCGTCGCCGGCGACGGAGGATCGGCACGTTTCCAACTTTTTCAGCCAACCCTTAGCACGGGGAGTTTAACCAAGCAAATCCGCTATTTCCGCCGTGCTGCCCTCTCCCCGCGAAATGAGGGCGGTCAGGAACGTTTCACGCAAGCCGCCGGACGAAACATCCCCACGGCGACTTGAATAACGGCCACGAAAACGCACGCGGTGGCGAATCCCATGAAAACGGCACTCATGGAGAACGCTTGGTAGATGAATCCAGCCAAAATCGACCCGACCACGGCGGCGGCGGAAAGTATCGCCTCGTGAATGCCGACCCGGCCCGTCCTCTCTCGGGGCTTGGCGCCAGCCACGCTATGGAAAACCGAGTTGGAATAGCAAAACGCGAACCCGACGCCAAGCGCCATCATGGCGAAACCCAAGGAGATAGTGGATTCCAATGTGATAAACACCAAAAGCAACACCGCCAACAACAATTGCACCACCGCCATCGGCCATATCCGAAAATGCCAGAACGCCAACCGACCCAAAACAACGAACATCGCCGTATTCGCCACGGCTCGGACAAGAAACAAGCCTCCAACAGCCGGTTTGGAACATCCCAGCACCTCGTTGAAGTAAATCGGGAATATGCTCCAAGATGCCCCCATGACAAAAGAAGCGCCAAACAGGCCCAGCCACGCCAACCATCTCGCCCAAGCGTCCTCCCGCACGGCGGCGGCAGCGGACGCGGAACCGTTGGAGGAGGAGACATCCGCCGTTTCCGCATCGTCACCAACGGCCTTTCCGTGAAAGAGGAGATTCGCCCACATGACGGCGCCGATAAGCGCGAAAAGCGCGGCCGCCGTCCACAGAGGGGCGGCTGGATCGTATTTGCCCAGCCAACCCGCCATATACGGCCCGATAACCGTCCCCGCGCACCATGCGGTGTTGTACTTTGACTGCTTCGCCCCGAGATCCACCCCTTCGGAACACCCCGCCAACCACCCCATCAACATGGGCCAAAAAAAGGACAGGGCCAGCCCCAAACAAACGTAAAACACCGCGAACCACGCGATGCCGCCACTCATAGCGCAGCCGGCCACGGAAGCCGAAACAAAACAAATACTCGCCGCTGGAGTCAAACGCTTGGGAAGATGCTTGAATAATGACCGGAACCCCAAACATCCCACAACGTAAGATGCGCTCCAAGTCACGGAAACTATTCCGAGGGTGGCTGGCGCCGCTCCGAATTCGCTTCGCAGAAAAAAAACAGCGCCAAGCCCCAACGTGGAAATCGACGTGGCGGCGAGAAAGGCCGACAAATAGATAACGACGGCATCGCGCATCATTCGACAGTGGAAATAAGGTAGAGAACCGCCATTCTCACAGCCAGACCGTTCGTAACTTGCTCCAAAATGACCGACCGCGGCCCATCGGCCAAACTAGACGCCAACTCCACGCCCCTGTTTATTGGCCCCGGATGCATTATAATCGCATCTTTTTTGAGGTACTTAGCGGTATTCTCGTTGAGTCCGAAGATATTGGCGTACTCGTTGACGCTGGGAAAATAGGACACCTTCTGGCGCTCGTGTTGTATCCGCAACAGGTTCACAACATCGGCATCCTCCAAGGCCGCTTCGAGATTGTCCACCACCTTGACCCCAATCTTTTCAAACTCTTTCGGCAGCAACGTCGAGGGACCGGCAATCGTCACGTTGGCGCCAAGCTTGATCAACCCCCAAATATCGCTTCTGGCCACGCGGCTGTGCCTTATATCTCCGATGATAGATACGTTCAGCCCCTCCACAGAACCTTTTTTCTCAATGATTGTGAATATATCGAGCAATGCCTGTGTCGGATGGCTGTGGGCGCCATCACCGGCATTCACCACGCCACACTTCAAATGCGACGCAATAAAGTTGTGCGCGCCGGCCGCGGAGTGGCGCATGACAATTATATCCGCCTGCAACGCCTCGATGTTTTTGACTGTGTCCAAAAGCGTTTCGCCCTTGGATAGGCTACTGCCCACGGCGGCGATATTAATTATGTCGGCGCTAAGTCTCTGCTCGGCCAACTCGAACGAAGTGCGCGTCCTAGTGCTTGGTTCCACGAAGAAATTGACCACCGTTTTCCCCCTCAGAACCGGCACCTTCTTCAGCCGCCTTTCGGAGACCTTTTTGAATTCGGCCGCCGTATCCAGAATCAATCGTATCTCGTCGGCGTCCAAATCGTACAGACTCAGAAGGTCTTTTCTCCTCCAAACGGTCATTTCAACTCTCCCGGCTTTTCGCCATTACCGATTCCCGTCCAACATCACGATGTCGCCAGCACCACCGTGGCGTCCTCGCCGCTCCCGCTCCATTCCACCGACACGAATCCGCCACCCTCCACATCCACCGAGGAACCAATATAATCGGCCCGAATAGGAAACTCGTGTCCGCCCCGGTCTATGAGAACGGCAAGCTTTATCATAGACGGCCTGCCATAATCCGTTATGGCATCGAGAGCGGCCCTTATCGTCCTACCAGTCCGCAGCACATCGTCAATCAATATGACTGGCACGTCATCTATGTCAAAGGAAATATCCGTTTCATGTATCCGCCCCAACACCAACCTCTTCCCGATGTCGTCCCGGTACATGCTGATGTCCAAAGTGCCCACGCTCGGTTCCGCTCCTCCCCTCCTAGACTCGATTTCCCGCGCCAACCACCTAGCCAAAGGGACGCCATTTGTCTGAATACCGATAAGAACGGCGTTCCCAATATCGCCGGAAGGAAAGTCGGCAACGATGGCGTCCGCCATCTGTGAAAGCATGGTGCCAACCGCTCCGCTGTCGAACAATAGTGTGCCTTGCGATGTCATCGAGACGCACAATATCCCCCCGCCGCGTCTTTCGCAACCGAAATTCGAAATTCTAAATCCGAAAACACTACCGCGAGAATCGCGGCTATAAATCCATCGCAGAAGGATTTAAGCACTTGCCAATTATTCGGCAGGCCTTAGATTTCAGGCATTGGCCGATACAGCCTAATGGAACAAGGAAAACAAAACAACGGAGAGAAAATTATGCTTTGCGCGCGTTGCAACACCGAGATGAAGAAAAGCGGAATCGGAGGCGTGCTGGCGGACAAGTGCCCCGAATGCGGGGGGATATGGCTGGACGCCGGTGAATTGGAAGCAATAGCCACCGGCAACAGGAAAAGCCGCAAGGAGATTATAGAAGAGGCGAAAAAAGAGGTCGCCGAGGAACGGCGGCGTCTCATGACGACAATAGGCCTGTGCCCCAAATGCCAGGAGCGGGAACTGCAGATTGTCTTCAAGGCTAACGTTGAATTGGATATGTGCCCCGCATGCGGCGGGCTTTTCTTCGACAAAGGCGAGCTCGAAAAGGTCCTGGGAAACCCCAACGACCAAACAGACTCCACGCCATTGAAAAATTTTCTAGGGAAGCTCTTCGCTAGAAGGGGCTGAGACGGAAAGCGCGCCTTGCTCGGCGTCCACCTCCCCGCGGGAATCGGAGTCGGAATCGAGTTTATCGCCACCCACCTTCTTCCGCGGATGTCGCGGCTCCGATTCGGGAACGGAGTCGGTTCCAGCTTTCCCGCTCTCCGCGCCGCCTATGCCGACAAATCGCCGTTGCCGCTCGTCAAGGTGTTTAGCGACCTTCCTAGCTTCCTCCTCGCGGCCCGAAATTAGCAACGCCATTGTTAAATTCAATAATCTCCCCTGATTGTTAGGCTCCAGGCGAACCGCCTTCTCCAGCAAATCAACCGCCTCTTCCGGCCTTCCAAGCTGGATTTTCACAACGGCTAGATTGTTGAGTATTTTCGGATCCACCGGATTGAGAGTCAACGCCAACTGGTAATACTTCTCCGCACCACGCAAATCCTTCTTCCCCGACAGGAAAAGCGCGTAATTGTAATAGAGCGACACCGACGGCCGCTCCAAAGACAACGCCTTGCGGTACAACTCACTGGCGTGCTTCAGATCCCCCTCCCGGCCGCAAATCGTGGCGAGGTTCACGTATCCCTCCGGATCTTCCGGAGCTAGCTTCACCGCCTTCAAATATGCCAACTTCGCAAAAATATCTTTCCCGAGTTTTTCCATCGCCATGCCTAAAAGGTTGTAATTGCGGGACCATGTGGGTTGAACGGCAATGGCTCCTTGCAAACATTTTTCCGCATTTATCGCATCCCCCGACTTCAGCAACGCCTCCCCCATCAAGGTGCACGCTTCCCCGCTTTCCCTTCGCTCGTTAAATGGCGGCGATGGCAGAAAAACAATAATCCAAGCTAACGCGGCCGCCGGCAACAAGCCCAGATAACGTCGTTCCGGATAGACAATCGCACGCAATATCGTGTCGACTCCAGCGGCAGCGAGCACGAGAATCGCCGGAATAGCCCCAACCCTGTACCTGCCACTGGCGACAAGAAGCGCTTGGGCCAGGAAAAACGCCAATACCCAAATCATAAAATGCCTGTACCGCCAGATAAAGTCCGCGTCCCCGATATGATAGAACAACGCCATGAGGGCCAACGTGGCGCACAAGCCAAACGCCCACGGAAACGCCTGTTGGAAGGGGGTGAAGTAGAAAAGGGGATGAACATCGGCTCCGGCGGCAATCTCCCTGCGGTTCCAAAAGTAAAGAGCCTTTCGCCCCAATAACGACAACCAGCGCGCGGGATGGGACGCTACCCATTCAAAAGTCTCGCCTAACAGATATCGGTCCTTGGATACTCCTATTTTCGAGGCCTCGGATTCGGCTTTCGCATGAAAATCGTCCCATTCGGGACCAGGACGAAGGCGACAAGTTCCATCGGAGCCAGGACCATTGCCCAAGTATATATTGAATCCGCTATTCGCTTGCAGCGGAGGCCCCCCTAGAATCAACACGTTTCTCGAAGCCACGAAAAGAATCGGAAGGGAAGCCATGAGGATGAAAATCGCCAAGGGAGCCAACAACGCCGGTACCGAGTCAAACTTCCCCCCGCGAGCGGTCTCCTCAACTTCACGTTCCCCCTCTTCGCTATCCTTGGTGGCGCCCCGTAGGTTCTTGACTCCCACAACCCCCAAATAAACCGCTTCCACTAAAAGAAAAAACGCAGCTATGGGATGGGTTACTACCGCCAACCCCAACACCAATCCAGCCAAGCCTAAATTTAAAATGGAGCGGTGCCCATCCCTCCTGTCCTCCCAGCGGTACAGAAAAAACACCGCTACGCCAAGCAACGGCACCAAAAGAACCTCGCTGGTCAACTCGCCCATGTAATAAATAAGCGGGGGATACCATGCCCACAATACGAGGAATATCGGCAATGTGACACTCCAGCCGCGTTTTTCTTCATCCCCGCGGGAACGAACAGCAATCGCGATAGCCGCCGCCAAAGGGATGGCGGCCAGGAGCCCGAGAAGCAATTGCGCGGCGCGGATATTGATCACGCTTCCAGCGGGTCCAGCGAACAAGGAGGTCAACGCCGCTAGAAAGTAGGGGTACAATGGCGAATGAATATGCACCCCCGTCCAAAGCATCTCGCCCGCGACAATCCGCTTGGCCCAGGAATAATACTCGGCAACGTCGGGACCAAGCGGCACGGAGCAAAGGGGGGATGTGGCAAATTGGTAAAGATACAACGCCCGGAAAACACAACCCGCCACAAAGCAAAACGCCGCGAAAAGCGCGAACCACAACTTCCCGTTTTTACTCGTCATCCCCAATTTACGGCTCCTCGCAAACGCATCCTCCCAATGGACACTATCTCCCTTCGGCTTTTTCGGCCGCTAACAATTTGGCTCGCGTCGCGGCGTAGTCCAAATCATCGCTGTACGTGGCCAGAGCCCGCTTCCACAACTTAATCGCCTCAGCACGATGGCCCAACGCGGCGTTTATATCGCCAGCATGATCGAGAATGACCGCATCCGGCAGAGGAGAGTCCTTCTCGACGGCTTCCTCTATGTAGTCCAAAGCCTCGTCAAATTTACCTTTCCGATACAACACCCACGCCATACTGTCGAGATAAGCGGCGCTCTCGGGCTCCTTTTTCAAGGCCTTGGTTATCATCTTCTTCGCCTCGTCCAAATGAACATTCCAATCGGCGAACATATATCCGAGAAAATTATTCCAAACTGGATCGTCCGGATCGGAATCGATAAAACGCCTCGCTATAGACTCTATTTTGTCGCGGGCGTCCACCTTCAAACCTATCAGAACATAAACCCACCAAAAATTGTCCGGAGCCCCCGCACCCTTCTTTTTCTCAGCCAACGCCGCAAACCCCTCTTCGGCCAACCTCATGGCTTCAAAAGCCTCGTCCGGCCTCTCCAAGTAGTCCAAACAAACCGCTCGGAGAAAATCCACGTCGGGGTCCTTGCCCTTCAGCCTCCTCATTATCCGCAGGGCTTTGAGATATTTGCAGTCATCCACATAGACGTAAGCGGTCTGTAATATAACCGCCGGATTTCCGGGAGAAGCGATAGCGCACCAGTCAAACGCCCTCAACGCTTCTTTCGACCATCCCTGCTTCATAGCGGCCAAGCCCTGCTTGTATCTGGGAAGCCACGGCACAACCAACGGCCGACCAAAAACCATCCGCCACGCCAAAGATAGCTTGCTCCCGTCCGCGTAATCCGCTACTTTCCTCCATACCCTGGTGGCATCGGCGTAACGGCGGAAATCGTCGTACATACTAGCCAAAACCAAATACGTGGAAAGATCCTTGGGATGAGACAAAAGCCTCGCGAACACCATCCGCTCGGCCCTGTCCGGCATCGAATATCTTTTCAATATGGGTATCGTCCGCCGTAGCGCTGATACCGACACATCCCCGTCGCCAGCGATCTTCTCTAACGCCAATAAATTCTCCTCCAAACGTTTCCGGCGACGGCGCTTGCTCCAACCAGCGAAAAATCCGTCCGGGCCCTGGTCCGCGCATTCCGCGAAAAATTTTGCCGCCTCCAACCTCGCCAAATACGATTTCGCCACCTCTCCATTCTCCAAAAAATCCTCGAACAATTCCTCCCCGTCGTCCCAACGCTTGGCAGCCACATACAACTCGGACAAAGCCTGGACCACTTCAATCTGCTTATTCAAGGGGGCTTTGCAATCCTCCCCCAAATCCAAGGCCTCGGCCGAGGCCTCCAGCAGATCTATGGCCTCGTCATTCTTTTTCATCACACGCAACGAATTAGCCACCAAAGTGTTCAGGTCCGCGGCGCGGGGATGCGCCTTGGCTATGGGAAGAAGGGCCTTGACCAAATCGCTAGGCTTGCCGTTCGTCGTCCACTTCGCCCAAAGCAGTTTGAGCGGGGCGGTGGCGTAGGGATCCTTCTCCACGGCGTGAATCAGACGATCCATCACCTCTTTGGAAAACCGCCTGTCCTTCTTGAGGTCCCGGTAGCCAAGTGCGTAATTCGCCAGCGCCTCGGCCTTCTCGCGCCCTTTTTTGGATATCGATTCCTCCAAAGGCGGAAGTTGACGCGGATTGTCCTCAGGAAAAAACGCATCCGTCCCGGCGCTAAGAGGCAACGAAACCAACCCCGCCAACAAAAACGAGGCGAACAACGCAATGAATATCAACGAGGACAATCCAGACTGCGGAAGCTGGAAATTCCGATTCCATTCCAGTTGACTAGGAAACGGCATATGTCGAACCTGATACGGGACTAGGTGCCGAGCGGAAAGTCACTTGTTCTTGTGGCGATTGGCTCGCAATTGTTTACGCCTTTTATGCTTGGCGATCTTTTTGCGACGCTTTTTTTTGAGATTTCCCATTCTTATTCGTTTCCTTCGCACACGGAACAATTCCGCCATTACCATTTTCCGCCGAAACGGCTATACTAAAAGCCTAGCGGCGCATGTCCCCCAACTCCACGACGAAGCGGGGGAGGCGAAAGATAACGGAGACTATTGCTTTTTCAACCTTGAACATGGAAATTTTTCATGGACTCACCAACCGAACACTCTGAAAAGGGCGATGAGAGGCGACTTTCAAGCGCGGACCGCGGAAACAAACACCGGCTTTTATTCGAAAATATCCTGACCGCGGCCTTGTCAGCGGTTCTCCTAGGCGCGGTGGCAGTCTCACTCATACGTTCGCACGGAAAATTATGGTTTCCGCCGTCCCGCCTAGCTCCCACGAAAGCGGACGCCCTCGAATGGAGCAAAGCGGTGGAGACAGGCAACAAAATTATGTCAATAGCGTTGGCGGAACGCCTCTCCACAGCCGAGCCGCCAGAACTTCCGGATTCAGACTACCTCCTCCTGCTGGACCAGTCCCGCATCTCAACGGCGGCCCTAACCTCCCCATACAACAATTTCGATTTCATCCGCTGGAAAGACGCCCTGCGAGCTAGACAAATCCTCCAAAACATAGCGTCGAAAAACAACGGTGGCGTATCACCCGAAATATTGTGCCGACAAGCCTTGGACGGACTGGAAATCGCCCCCCTTTCCGAGAAACCCGCCCCAACTATATGCGACATCGCCGACAAAAAACGCGTCTCGACGGCGGAAGCGTGCCGACTCCTGGCGGCGCTGGCAAGACAAGCTGGATATCAGGCATGGGTAGTCGTGGCGGCAAACCCCGAAGGAAAACCACCAACCCTTTTGTGCGAAATCCGCGGAGACGGAAAGGTGGCAACAATCAACACGAAAACAAAAATCATCTGCGACAAACCCGCGGAAACAGCGTTGGCCGACCTACGCCCCAAACCAGCGGGAGTTGTTAGACTGCTTCCGTCGGAAATGATGGACTACAAACTCGCCGAACAGCGTTTAGCCAAGAAATTATCCAAGCTCCTGCCTGCCAAATACCCCAAATTCGGCGCCGATCCGCGCTCCGTGATTGACGCGTTCGTGAAATCCTCGCCCAGGGGGAAACCCGCCACGCCAATTTCCTATTGGCATTTTCCGTTTCTATCGCTAAAGTCATCCCCCTATTTCCCGGAGGAATGGAAGCTACCGCCGCCGGGACTAATGAAACGTACGACAACAAAATAAAGGTTTACATACATTATGGAACGCAAAGTCAAGGTTGGCGTCATCGGAGTTGGCGCTCTCGGACGGCACCACGCCAGATTATACGCGTTGAACAACAACGCCGATGTCATGGGTGTCTACGACGCTAATCCCGCGGTCGCCAACTCCGTCTCGAAAGAATTCGACATCCCGGTTTTCGACAAAGTGGAAAACCTCGCCGACACCTGCGACGCGCTCAGCGTCGCCGTGCCGTCAAACCTCCACCACCAAGTGACTATCCCGTTGCTGGAGGCAGGAAAACACCTCCTCATAGAAAAACCCATAGCGACGACAATAGAGGACGCCAAGGAAATGGTGTCGTTGGCGGAGAAAAACCGTCTCGTGCTGGGAGTGGGCCATGTCGAACGGTTCAATCCGGTAATGGTGTATCTGGAAAGCCGCGCCGACAAAGCCCGATTCATCAACGTCGAGCGGTTTGCCCCCTATCCGCCGGAACGTCCGGGACTCCATCCCCGCGGGACTGAAGTAAGCGTGGTGCTCGACCTCATGATCCACGACCTTGATCTACTTTTGCATCTGGTCGATTCCAAAGTCGCTCAAATCAACGCCAACGGCCTCCCCGCCTTGAGCGCTACCGAGGATATCGTCAACGCTAGAATTCTCTTCGAAAACGGTTGCGTCGCCAACGTCAACGCCAGCAGGATCGCACCCGCCGCATCTAGAAAAATACAAGTGTTCTACACCGATTCCTACCTGGCCCTAGACTACGCCAAAAGAACCGGCATCCTGTATTCCAAAGACAAGGAAGCAATGCGCGTAAATCGCGAAAGGGTCCCCGTAGAGGACCATAACGCGCTCGAGAAAGAACTTGAGAACTTCATCGATTGCGTTCAAGCGGCGAAGGCCACCGGAACTCCGCCCCCGACCAAGGTGTCCGGCGAAAAAGGCTTGGCGGCGCTAGAACTGGCGATAGAAATAGAAAACACCATCCGCGCGCACAACGAAAAATTCAAAATACACTTCGAATAATGGACTGGAAAATCTTCATTACGATTTTCGCGTCGGTATTCCTAGCCGAACTGGGAGACAAGACCCAAATCGCCACATTGCTTTTCGCCACCGACAAAGAACACCCCAAATGGATTGTCTTCTTGGCATCGGCCGCCGCGCTTGTCGCGGCGTCGGCGCTCGCAGTCTCCGCAGGCAAACTCATAGGCGATAAAATCAATCCCGAGCAAATCTCCTGGATCGCCGGCGCGGGCTTTATCGCTATCGGCGTCTGGACTATCCTTCGCGCCTGACACGGCCTTTTCCCTCGCAAAGATACCGTTTCCGCATGCGAAACCAACATGTAGGGAACAAGGCTAGACCGTTCCGCCCCTGGGGCCAAAAGAGATTGCCTCGCAAAGACGCGGAGGCCGCAAAGAAAGAGGACCGGCTTGGGGACGACCGGCTTGGG
>WFSE01000093.1 GCA_015486135.1 Lentisphaeria bacterium | reverse complement strand
CGGTTGATGTCAAGGGGGGGGGGAGGGGGGACTGGCTCGCCCTGGATTTATTCAGTGACCCCGGGGCTTGGAGAACGTTGATTTTGGTTGTTGGCGGACTTGTCAAAACGGGGTTGCGCGGTAGGTTACCCACATGTTTGAAATCCATGTTTGAAATCCAATTTGCCGCAGGAGGAGTATGAGCGACATTCAGAGGAACGACATTCCCGTAAATATAGAGGATATAATGCACACGGCGTACCTCCAGTACTCGCTGAGTGTGAATGTTGGACGGGCGATACCGGATGTCCGGGACGGTTTGAAGCCAGGCAACCGCCGGATTCTTTACGCAATGCACCAGTTGGGACTTACCAAGGGGCATTCCTTTACCAAAAGCGCCAAGGTAGTTGGTGAAGTCATCGGTAATTACCACCCCCACGGAGATTCCTCCGTTTATGACACCCTCGTTAGGATGGCGCAGGATTTCGCCATGCGTTCTCCGCTGATAGACGGTCAGGGGAACTTTGGTAGCATCGACGGCGATCCTCCAGCTGCGTATCGGTACACGGAATGCCGTATGGAGCGTTTAGCGGAGGAGCTTTTAGCGGATATAGGTAAGCGGACGGTGGATATGCTACCGACGTTTGATGAATCGACTATGGAACCGACGGTGTTGCCGGCGCGCTTTCCCAATCTCTTGGTCAATGGCACCACTGGTATTGGCGTGGGAATGGCGACCAATATTCCTCCCCACAACCTAACCGAGGTTATCAACGCCACGATATGCTTGATGGAAAATCCCGCCGCCACGATTTCGGATTTGATGTCCCATTTGCCAGGGCCCGATTTTCCCACTGGTGCGATAGTCCGCGGATTGAGCGAAATTAGGAGATTCTACGAGACTGGACGCGGAGTGGTGCGGATCCGTGCCAAAGCCGAAATCGAGGAGAAAGACGGACGGGAGAGGATAATTGTAACCGAGATCCCCTATGCGGTGAACAAGGAGAATCTGGTCAAGAAAATAGCCGATTTGGTTAACGAGAAGAAACTCACTGGCATAGCGGGACTAAGCGACGAGACCAGTAAGCGCTGCGGAATTAGAATAGTCATTGATGTCAAACGCAACGCTATGGCCAGCGTCGTCTTGAACCAATTGTTTGCCCATACCTCGCTGGAATCCGCCTTTGGATGCGTGATGATGGTTGTGGACGGCAAGCGTCCCCGGGTGATGAACTTGAGGATGGTTCTCCAGTCGTATATAGACCACCGATTGGAGGTGGTGACACGTAGGACGCGGTTTGAATTGGAGAAGGCCGAGGCCAGATTGCACATTCTAGATGGGCTTCTCATAGCTGTTGCCAACATAGACGATGTTGTCAAGATTATCCGCGGTTCCCGCAGCCGGGAGGATGCGGCGGCGACTTTGAAGGCGAAGTATTCTCTTACCGATATTCAAACTGGTGCGATACTGGACATGCGCCTCCACCAACTAACCGGCTTGGCGATAGAGACATTGGAGGAGGAGCATCGGCAGGTGTCGGATTTGGTGGATAGACTCAAGGCCCTTTTGGCTAGCAGGGACGCATTGTTGGGAGTGGTTCGCAAAGAGCTGGAAGAGGTGCGGGACAAGTACGGGGACGAGCGCAGAACCGAGTTGACTATCGACGACAGCGATATCAACATCGCCGACTTGATTCCCAGGCATTCCTGCGTGATAACGGTTACGAACACGGGGTATGTCAAACGCGTTCCGACACGGGAGTTCCGAACCCAGCACCGTGGCGGCAAAGGGGTTATCGGAATGGAGACGAAGGAAGAGGATTTCGTCGAGCATCTATTCAATGCGGATAGCCACGACATCATATTTTTCATTACCAACCGCGGCGTGATGCATTGGCTGAACGTGTTCGAGATTCCGGAGGGGACTCGCACAGGCAAGGGGAAAGCCATAATCAATATGGTGAAAGTGCAGTCGGGAGAATTGATTCGGGCGATGTTGACTGTTAGCAAGGATGATTTGGAAAGAGACGACCTTTATCTTGTTATGGCGACTAGAAACGGTCTAGTCAAGAAAACTGCCCTTCCCGCATTCAAAAACTTGCGCCGAGCCGGGCTACGCGCCTTGAACATCCGCGACGAGGACGACTTGGTTGAAGCCGCCGTCGTGCACAAGGGCGACGAGATTATCCTGTCCACCGCCAAGGGGATGGCGTGTAGATTTCTGGAAGAGGAGGTGCGAGCCGTGGGGCGTATCGCCAGTGGTGTGCGCGGCGCGCGTTTCAAGATTGACGGCGATTACGTTGTGGGAATGGCTGTTGTTCCCCCGTTGGACGACGATTCCTCGGAGACGGACACCGACGATGATTCGGAGGTTGGTGTTGGCCCGATATTACTGGTGGTTACGGACGGTGGCATGGGCAAGCGGACGTTCGTCAGCAAATACCGGAGGACCCACCGAGGCGCCAAAGGGGTGCGGAATGTCAAGCTCGCGGAAGGCGAATCGGTCGTGGCCGCTTTGCTTGTCGAAATCGGTGATGAATTGCTCATAACGACGACTTCCGGTCAGACTGTCAGGATTCCGGTCGATGAGATCCGGGTGGTTGGAAGGGCGTCGAAAGGAGTCCGTATAATGCGGTTCAAGGGGAGCGACACTATTACGGGGGTCGCCAAGGTTGTGAGGGTTGAGCCGGATACGGATGAGAACGCGGACTTGGACACCGGAGATGCCGGGACGGATGGCGGGGACGTTGCTGCGGAAGTAGTGGACGACACCTCCGCTGCCGAGGAGACCGCTGCCGACTCGGAGAGCGAATGACGGGAAAATGGCGAGTCCCTATTCCCCCTTAATTTCGACGGAGGAAAACGCTATGAGTGTCAAGAAAATAGCTGTTTTGCTGAAAGAAGGATTTGAGGAGGTGGAGGCGATTGTCCCGATAGACGTTTTGAGGCGTCTTGGGATGGATGTTGTAATTGCTGGTGATTCTGGTGGAGTGCCTGGCGCTCACGGTGTGATGATTGACACGGATTTGTTGCTCGAAGACGTGGATGTGGCGACATTGTCGTGTGTCTTGCTTCCCGGGGGTATGCCTGGAGCCACTAATCTTCGCGACGACCCGGCCGTAATAGAACTTGTGAAAGCGGTGCATTTCGCCGGGGGTATTGTCGCTGCGATTTGCGCGGCGCCGATAGCATTCGCCGCTGCCGGGATAATGGGTGGTAAGCGTTGCACGGGATATCCTATGCCGTTAGTCAAGGAATCGTTGGCGGACGCTGACTACACGGGAGCCCCTTCGGAGATAGATGGAAACATTGTCACGGGTAAGGGGCCTGGAGCCGCGTTTGATTTCGCATTGGCCGTTGCTACTGCCTTGGGGGCCGAATCGCAGACTAGGACATTGTACGAAAATATGTTCGTGAAATGCGTTTGACCAATTAGGACTCACTGAATAATTGGCAAGTGTTTAATTCTAATTGGGTTAAGCCTGTTTTCAATGGTGTCATCTCCAAACACACGATCGTGTGTTTGGAAGGTGTCCCTCGCTCCGCTTGGGCGCACACATCGTGTAATCCTCCCCAGCAGCCCCTTGGAGATGACTAACGGTTTTAGGCACTTGCCAATTCCACAAAAGCCGATCTTTCCGTTCGCTATGCGAACCCTCCGGGCTTTGCGGAAGGACTTTCAGCGCACTCGTCGCCTAATCACAAGTCCTCCATAGCCGCCTCGGCGGCGACGGAGGTTCGGCACGTTCTCGACTTTTTCAGTGGGCCCTGCCGTAGTGGTTTTCCATCGCCAATTTTGCGCCCAAAAGAGAGTGCGCTTTCCTGAATGACGCCGGGGGTTCTCCAGTGACCTTTGCGAACACCCTTGAGAAATAGGAGCGGTTGGGGAATCCTGTGGCTTCGGCTATGCTCTCTATGCTGTCCAGTGTTTTAAGCAACAATCTACTGGCTTCCCGTACCCGCGTTCTCGTCACGAAGTCGGCAGGTGTGGTGGAAAAGTGTTTTTTGAACGTTCTGGCGAAGCTCTCGACGCTCATTCCCGCGCGGCGCGCGAGTTCTGCGTTGGGCAATGGACTCGCATAGTTGTGCTCGATGTGTTTTACTATGGCGAGGAGATTGCGCGGTGGGGGTGGTTTCCAACTTAGTTCCGGCCGCGACATCACGACGTGGAGCAAGGCTAGGCTATTGTTGTATATGGTTTCGGTCGGAGTCCAGTTGGTGTTGGCGGATATCAATTCCTGTAGATCCCTGATCAGGCAGAGTTCCGTGTCGCGGGGACTCAACTCCACGGGGGCCTCGATTTCCTGGTGGAGTTTTCTTCCACTGGAGAACGCCATCCAGAATGTTCGGACCGGGTTTTCTCCCAGACAGTGAAAAAAAACATGGTCGGGAATTAGAACCAGCTTGTCGGGGGTCAATTCCAGAATTCCATCCCTTAGGAGTAGGCAGTGCCCTTCGTCGAGATTGTAATAGAGCCGCCAAAACGGACTGAATACGCTGGGGTAGTTCCAATGGGCGTTGTCGGGAAGATAGCCACTTTCGTGAAGCGTGACCGTTGACTCCTTGGCCGCCACTCCCAATGGATAATACGCTACGCCCACTCCGGAAAATGGTTGGTCGTAGGCCCCCCAGTTGACATGTCCTCTGAACGTGTAAAGCATTTTTTCTCGGATGCGACACTATTTCCAAAGCACGATACTGCGATATATAGTAGGGCCTGCTGAATAATTGGCAAGTGTCTCCGATTGAGTGGAAAATATTCGTCGCCTCCAAGGAGTTTGGGAGGTTTGCTCTCGTGGTGCCCAAGCGGAGCGAGGGGCGCCTTCAAAACGCACGGACGTGTGCTTGGAGATGACACCGTTAAAAAGGCATTTAACCCGATAATTATTAAGCACTTGCCAATTCTTCAGCGAGCCCTAATTCTTCGGCAACCCCAAAATTACGTTTCCAAGCGGGAAAACTTTGGGGAGGGGAATGGACAAAGGACGAGTGGGCGTTATATTCGCGGTGTGTTTGCTGGTGGCGTGCTTTGTACTCTGCTTTGATGCGGTGCGGGTGTCTCGACTGGATGCTCGATTATCTAGCCGCGTGTGTCGCGCATAGCGCTATGGTTGAGGCACCTGAATGGAGTCGTATGGTTAAAACTTACGTTTTGGACACCAATGTTCTTCTTCACAATCCCGAATCGATAGAGTCGTTCGAGGACAACACCGTTATTTTGCCTATGGCGGTGATAGAGGAGCTGGACAATTTCAAGTCTCGCCACGATGAGTTGGGACGCAACGCCAGGTGGGTTATTCGGAAGCTTGATCTACTCCGCGAGAAGGGTTCTCTGAGAGAGGGGGTTTCCTTGGATAACGCCCGTTCCGAGGAGGGGACTTTTGGGATG
>WFSE01000092.1 GCA_015486135.1 Lentisphaeria bacterium | reverse complement strand
TATCTAGGGTGGCTCGGAATGAGAGAGTGAGCAGTCGGTTAAGCGACCATGCCGTCCGCAACTTCGACCGCGGAGGCGGCGTCGGGAGCGTAGCCATCTGCTCCGATGTCGTTAGCGAACGACTCGGTTAACGGAGCTCCGCCTACCATGGTTTTCACATTTAGTCCAGATTCCTTGATGGCCTCTATGGTCGCCTTCATGGCTCCCATCGTAGTGGTGAGAAGAGCGCTCATCGCCACGATGTCTGGAGATTTTTCCTTTACTGCTTCCACGAACTTAGCGGCGTCAACATTGACCCCCAAGTCGATGATCTCGTATCCGGCGCCTTCAAGCATCATGCCGACGAGATTTTTGCCTATATCGTGCAAGTCGCCTTTGACTGTGCCAATGCATACGACACCTTTGGCCTCGACTCCCGCTTGTTTGAGCAATGGCTTCAACACACCCATCCCGGAGTTCATAGCCCTGGCGGCTATCAAAACCTCGGGAACGTAGACTTCGTTTTTCTTGAACTTTTCTCCGATAACCGCCATAGCGGCAATCAAGCCATCGGAAAGAATTTTTTCGACGGGTATTCCAGTGTCAACCGCCTTCTGGCATAACGCTTGTACCTCGTTAGCCTTGCCTTTCGAGAGGTTCTCTCTTATTTCTCCCAGTAATTCAGCGCTCATAATCATTTTCTCCCTAGTTGGGCATTTGGCTTATGCCGTCAGCCCCGACCAAGCACACTGTCCAGCTGACGCTAAGTTAGGGTCTGCTGAATAATTGTCAAGTGTCCTGTCGTTATTGAGTTAAGTTTGTTTCAGGTAAACGGGCAAGCCTAGAAATCGTGGCAGACCAATCCGTCGCGGAGTTTCGGCTCGAACCAAGTCGATTTGGGGGGCATGATGCCGTCGTTGTCGGATATGGCCATAAGGCTATCGACAGTGACGGGCCACATCGAAAAGGCGACGGCGGCGTCGCCGGAGTCGACCAATCGTTCGAGTTCCCCGGTTCCCCTGATTCCGCCGATGAAATCGATTCTATGGCTGGTTCTGGGGTCGTCGATACCGAGCACTGGCGCCAGGAAGCGTGTTTGCAGGACGCTGACATCGAGTGAATCCGCCGGGTCGTCCGGGAGCGGCGCTTGGGATTTTATGGCGAACCATTCGCCGTCGATATACATTCTAACATCGCCGACCGCTTCGGGGGAGGGGCTGTTGGTTTTCTTCACCGCGAATTCCGCGTTTTCGACAGCGGCCATGAATTCTTGTTTCGGTAGGCCGTTGAGGTCTTTGACGACACGGTTGTAGGGGAGGATGCGCAGTTGCGACGCCGGGAACGCCACCGCCAGGAAGAAGTTGTAATCCTCCTCGCCCGTATGTTCGGGGTTGTCGGCCGCGAGTTCCGCGGCGACGCGCGAGGCGGCGGCGGCCCTGTGGTGTCCGTCGGCTATATACATCTCCGGGATATCCGCGAATTCCGCGGCGAGCTTTTCGCTGGTTTCAGCGTCGGGCGCCCAAAGACGGTGCGTTATGCCGTCGGGGGCGGTGAAATCGAATTTCGGCGCTTCCTTCATGATGGATTCGACAATGGCGTTGACCGCCGGCTTGTCCCGGTAGGTGAGGAAGACCGGACCGGTGTGGGAGCGCGTCGCCAGGATGTGCGCCATTCTGTCGTCTTCTTTTTCTTTCCGGGTTTTCTCGTGCTTTTTGATGACGTTGGCGTTGTAGTCGGCGGTGGAAGCGGCGCCGACGAGACCGGTTTGGACGCGGCCGTCCATGACGAGGGAATAGACGTATATCCGGGCTGCGTCGTCTTGTTTCAGAGGGGCGGCGGACTTCAGGCGCGCGTAGTTCTCCGCGGCTTTCGCGTAGACGGCCTCGCTATGGATATCGGTCTCCGGAGGGAGTTCGATTTCGGGTCGGGAGACTCGGAGGAATGACAGCGGATTGCCGGCCGCGAGTTCCGCGGCTTCTTTGGTGTTGACTACGTCATACGGGGGGGCGGCTACCGCCTCGACCGTGTCGCTTGCCGGCGACACGCCTTTGAACGGCTTGAATACGGCCATTTCATTCACTCCTTATTTCTTAACTTCCTCGGCGTTTTTGGACGCCTTGTGAATTTGCGAAGCGCGCACCCTAGTCCGGAAAAAGAGAATGTCAAATTGGGGCACACGTTCGTGTGTTTTGAAGGACCGATGCGGACGGTGAGTCCGTGAGTCCGTGAGTCTGCCTGTCCCGCCGTAGCCTTGGCGAAGGAGGATGAGTCCGTGAGTCTGTGAGTCTGTGAGTCTGTGAGTCCGTGAATCCGTGGGGCAGTGGGGCAGTGGAACGGTGCCTCGCGAAGACGCGGAGGCCGCAGAGGGGGAGAGGAAGAGGTTAGCCACGAATCTTCACGAATTAACACGAATTTGGGAGAAAACAT
>WFSE01000091.1 GCA_015486135.1 Lentisphaeria bacterium | reverse complement strand
GACGGTTGTTGGCGAAGGCGGGGTTGATTCCGGATTTGATCTTGTCTTCGCCCGCGGTCCGCGCCGCGGAGACGACCCGTTTGATGGCGGAGGCGATGGAAGGGAAGGGGAGTCCCCGTGTGGATTATGTGGATGATTTCTACGGTTGTTCTGTGTCAGAGTATGTGGCTGGAATCCGTCGCGTTGATGCGGGAGTTGGAGTCTTGATGCTTGTTGGGCACAATCCGACGATGGGGGAAGCGGTGTCCGAGTTCGCTTCCGCTGGGCGGATGTCTCTTGATTTTCCCACGTGCGCCGTGGCGTGCTTAGACGTGATGGCGGGAGATTGGGCCGTATTTACAGCTGGCGGCTGTTCCTTGCGTTTTCTGGTAGTCCCTAAATTATTGAAGCATTGCGTTGTTCGTGAGGGCTAGCTAAAGCATGTTGGAATCAAGTCGTTTCCAAGCCATGTGCTCGGTGCGCTTGTCCAGCCGTTCCCAAAGGCGTTCAAATTCGGTTTTCATGTCATTCACATCCGCGATCAACGCATTGTTTTGTGGAGAGAAGAATCCCGATTTTTCAATCAAGGCGACTGTGGCCGCTAGGTAATTGGGAGCATCCGTGGCGAAGTGTAGTGTGCCTCCGGGGCGAATCGCGTCAGCTAGGCGCGATATGAACTCCGAACTCATCAGTCTGTGACCTTTGTGCTTTTTCTTTGGCCAGGGATCGGGACAGATGATATGTGCTCTCGCGATGGATCGCGGGGGGAGGAGGCGCGCTACAAGACACCACGCCTCGACCCGAAGGAAATCCACATTGTCCAATTGCAAGTGCTTCGCTTTGTTGTTGGCCTTGCGGAGGCGGCCAAGCATAATGTCGGCTCCAAGCACCAAGTTGTCCGGATATTTCTTTGCCAGTTCCACGGCGAAAATCCCCTTGCCACATCCCAGGTCAAGTTCCACGGTCTTGGCGCTTGGCAATTTCAACTTTTCATAGGAATCCGACAGTATTCGCAGTGCCATCCGACACCTCTCAATGAAGAAACTAATGAGAAAAACGATTAATAACGCAAGACACGGTGTTTTCAACCTCCTTTGCCTTAAGAATTGCCGAGGTATTTCTTTTTGTGACGGGTCAATAATTCCTTCTGAATTTTTGTCTGCATGTAAGTCGTTGATAATCAATAAGGTTGTTTTTGAAAGTGTAGAAGACGAGTTAGGGGTTACTGAAAAAGTCGGAAACATGCCGATCCTCCGTCGCCGCCCGGGCTTTCGCCTCCGCATGAAGCTACGGCGGGACATGTAGGCGGTCCTTCCGCGACGCCCGGAGAGTTCGCAGTGCGAACGGAAGGATATAGCATACTCCGAGGTGAATTCAACGTGATTAGCGGTGCGTTTCCGGCTTTCGCGGAATTGGCAAGTGCCTCTTATTCCGCAGGCCCTAAGTTAGTTGGGTATTGTCAGACAGCCCTGAGTATCGACATCGCCACGACTTCCCTGGCGCCAGCGTCCAATATGGCTTGAGAGGCCGCCATCATGGTGGCTCCAGTTGTCATGACATCGTCGATTAAGAGAATCCGTCCGGAGGCGGGGGCTCTGCGTTTGGGAGCGAAGGCGTTTTTAAGGTTGCGCAGGCGGGCTTCGCGGTTTAGGCGCGCCTGTCTCGGTGTTGCTCGGACGCGTCGAATAGGTCGGATGACCGGCAAATGCGTCTCTTTTGCGAACACCGCGGTTATGAGGTCAACTTGGTTGAAGCCTCTGGCTAGTGATCTGACGGGGTGCGCTGGCATCGCTACGACTCCATCGACGTGCATTCCCTCGCGCTTCCACTTGTCGGCGCACAAATGTCCGAATACTTTGGCGACGGAGGTTTCGCCGGCGTATTTTAATTTGTGCACAAGCTCTCTCCCGAGATTTTCCATTTTCATTATCGACAACGCGCATGCCCACGGGGATGGGCCTCTGGCGACGCATTCAGGGCATATTTCGAGTATGCCATAGTTTTCCCCTCCGCAGTCCCGGCAGAAAGGGGGAGTCAGGAATGGAAGCGAGTCGCGGCATCGCTTGCAAAGACCATCGTTGTCGGCTAGTTCTTCATCGCAGGCCGGGCATATGGGAGCGTCAAATTCCGATATTATCACTTTCAATGCATTGAGAGCGGCTGGTTTCATACGCACTGGAGCCTCCCGTGGAACTTGCTGTCGAGTAGAGGGGGGTAGAATTTGGTAGCGGCTCAGGGACTCGAACCCCGGACACGTGGATTATGATTCCACTGCTCTAACCAACTGAGCTAAGCCGCCACGTTTCGGAAGGCGTAATATGGTCGCATGGAGGAGTTTGTCAAGAGGTTTGGCGGGTGATTTCTAGGTGGCTGGTGTCAATGTTTGGAGGAAGTCCGCATTGAGGCGGAAGGGGTGTTGATTGATAGGGCTATTGGGGATATGGTAGGCGGGCCTAGAGAAAAGGAGGTTGCGCGTGTTACGGGGATTGTTTTCATGTTTGGTGGTGATGTTATTGTTTGTTGTTGGTTGTGGCAAGTCCGACGAGAGCTCTCATCCGCTCTTCAAGAAGGCCGAGAGTCTTTCGCGCGAAGGCAAGTTTACCGAGGCTGTTCGGAAATACAACGAATATCTTGACGTGAACCGCGCTTCCGCGATAACGCACTACAAGTTGGCCGAGATATACTACGACCAGCTTGACGACCCGTTGGAGGCGGCGTACCACTTCCGGAGGTTTTTGGAGTTGGAGCCAGATACCGCGGACCGCGACGCCATTACAAAGTGGATAGAGGAGGCGGAAAACCGTATCGCCGAGGGTGCGATGAAACGTTCTCCGGAGAGGTTCGCCGACGCGGGGGTGATAGGAGAGTTTAAGAAACGCGAGAAGCAATACGCCGAATGTATAAGGACAGTCCGCCGTCAAAATTTCGAAATGGCGCGTCGACTGGCCGCCTTAAAGAGAAACGGAGTGGATTGGGACGATGTATCCACTTTGACCGGAGCGGTGGGTGAGGAGGGCTTGGATCCTTCCGCCAGTATCCCCAGCACTGGTGAGCGGCGACCGTATCCACTGAAGAATTCGCTCGAACGCAGGCGCACCACGGGGGGGGCGGAGACTTCCCCCGCAATGCCCAAGGGATTCAAAAGCTATACTGTCTGCCCTGGGGACACTCTTTGCGGGATATCCAAGAAAGTCTATGGCTCGCCCAAGTACCACGGGCTGATTTTCAAAGCAAATCAAGGCAAGCTGAAATCGGAGTCCGCTATATCGATAGGTCAGCGTTTGCGTATTCCCCCCCTTCCGGGGAAATGACTCCGCCTTGTTCCTGGCGCGTCCGCGGAGGATAGGATGTCGAGATACAATCTCTATCAAGATATGCGCGCGGAAGTTTGCCGCGGGGCATCCACGTTTCCCGCGGAGCGCGCGGTAGCCATCCTGAACGGTGCGTCGGCTGTTTCATATTCAGAGCTTTTCGAGCGTGCCGAGATTCTGGTCCGGAGGTTGCGGCGGGATTATTCCTCGCGAATTCCGCGGGTGGCGTTTGTCGCTCCGGACAGCGCTGGATACGTGGCCGTGGCACTGGGGATTCTCGGAAGCGGCGGGGTCTTCGTGTCCGCTGGCGTGGAGACGGGGCGAGATGCCTTTTCCGCGCTCCTCGAGAGGATGTCGGTGGAATGCGTGGTGCTGGACGAGTCGGTGTCGGGCCGACTGACGCCCGCGGATTTCGCGGAAATTGGAGCGGAGGAGGTGTTCGGGCGGGTTTTTCGGTTCTATAAACGCCGTTTTGCCGTTCTCCGCTTTCCGAATGAGGATGAGTTCGCCGCGCTCAACCCGGCGTTTGTGCGGTTCTCATCCGGGACTACCGGCGTTAGCAAGGGGGTGGTGTTATCCCACGAGACCATTCGGGATCGGACCGACGCAGCGAACGCTGCTTTCCAACTTTCCCGCGGAGATCGCGCTCTTTGGCTTCTCCCCATGGCTCATCATTTCGCCGCCACGGTGAATCTTTTCCTGCGTCGCGGTTGCGTGATTGATATCGCCAACGACGCTTCCCCCGCGGATGTCGCGGAAAAACTACGCTCGGGCGACTGCTCCTTCGTTTACGCCACGCCGTATCATTATCGCGCGATGGCCTTGGCGGATTCCGGCCCCCCCCGGGAGATTCCGCGGAGTGTAAGACTCCTGGTTTCCACCGCGATGCCATTGTCGCGGGAGGTCGCGGAGCTTTTTCATCACCGATTCGGGCGGACCTTGAACCAGGCGTACGGGGTGATCGAGTGCGGTTTGCCCTGTGTGAACTTGGAGCCGGACTCGAACGGTCAGATGGCGGTGGGGCGGCCGGTTGGGGGGCATGAGGTTCGCCTAGCCGAGCCCGATGAGGAGGGGCGTGGGACGATTTTGTTGCGTGGGCCCGGATTTTTCGACGCCTACCTCGATCCTTGGAAAACGCGGAACGACATTCTGGTGGACGGGTGGTTCGATACGGGGGATATTGGCGTTATCTCGCCGGAGGGGGCGTTGAGTATTGTCGGTCGCGAAAAAAGCGTTTTGAACTTCATGGGGCTGAAGATATTTCCCGAGATCGTGGAGGGGGTCTTGGATGCCCGGGAAGACGTTTTGGAATCGCGGGTCGTAGGCGAGCCGCATCCGGCGTACGGGGAGGTTCCTGTGGCGGAGATAGTGCTGGCCGGGGGGGCATCCGCGCCTTCCGCGGCGGAGTTGACCCGTTACTGCGTCGAACGCCTCTCGAAGCACTATGTCCCGCAGGAGTTCCGGTTTGTTACATCCGTTCCCAAAACGCCTAGCGGCAAGATACGCCGGTCGTAATCGATGAAATTAGAGTTTGCCGGACGGGGAGACGAGGGGACAGATGGACAGGGGGGAGGCGCTAACGCCGGAGAGAACTGCGGTATCGACCCCGTCGTCTTGGGTTGCTTTTTTTCGCGCCACATATAGTGTTTCTCCTTGTTTTTCCGGCTTATGGGGCACGTTGGGAGTTTTTGGATGCAGATATGGTTGTTGAACGAGTTGCAGCAAGATCGGGCTTTCGCCATAATGGAGGTCCTGATAATCGTTTTTTCGATCTGCTTTCATGAATATATGCACGCCAGGGCGGCGTTGTGGCGCGGCGACGATACGGCGGCGCGGCTCGGGCATCTTTCCCTGAATCCATTGAAGCAGATGGGGGTGGTTTCGCTTGTCTTGCTTGCTGTGATTGGAATAGCGTTTGGCCGTGTTCCCGTGAATCCCGCCAGACTGCGCGGAAAATACGACGAGGCGATAGTCTCTTTTGCCGGGCCTTTCGCCAATATTATTTTGATGTTGGTGTTCTGCGTGGCTTTCGCCGTGGTATGGCATTTCAACCTGGCTGACGATGATTTCGTCTTTGATGTGTTGTTCTTTGGTGCCGTTATCAACTGCGCCTTGTTCCTCTTGAACATGATTCCTATCCCGCCGCTCGACGGACATGGCATCGCCAAAACTTTCTTTCCCGCGCTCCGTAACACTTCTTCTGAATTTCTGAACGGAGCGACGTTTTTCCTTTTTATCGTACTGGTTTTCTACGCGGAGTTCCTTTTCTTGGCGGCGGCGCGCTCCACCAAGTGGTTGTTGACGATTCTTGGTGTCCAGTTCGGGAGCTGTTGATGAATAGACCGTTGCAATTCGACAATCTTAGGGAAGGGGTGGAACGGCGCATCGTTGATGTCGTGGCGCGCCTCAAAGATTCCGGTTTCGAGACTTATATCGTTGGCGGGGCCGTCCGCGACCTTCTCCTGGGGCGCGATCCTAAGGACTACGATATCTCCACCTCCGCCACGCCGGAGGAGGTGAAGGGAGTCTTCGGCGGACGCGCCACGAAGATTATCGGAAAACGCTTCCGGTTGGCGCATCTCCACCTCGGCCGCGACATTGTCGAGATCAGCACGTTTAGATGCGCTCCTTCAATATTGGAGGATGGGGTGGTGACTCTCCCCGACGACAATGAGTACGGCACCGCGGAAGAGGACGCCTGGCGTCGTGATTTCACCGTCAATGCGCTCTTTCACGATCCGCTGAGCGGCGAGGTGGTGGATTACACTGAAATGGGGCTGTCCGATCTCGAAAACGGGATTGTTCGGGTTATAGGCGATCCCATCGAGCGCTTTGAGGAAGACCCCGTCCGCGTCTTACGCGCCCTGAAGCTCGTCGGACAGTATGGGTTCACGCTTGATATCCCTACCGAAACCGCGCTTTGCGACGCCACTCCGCTCTTGGCGCGCTGTTCGCGTTCGCGGCTGACCTTGGAGCTGGAGAAGATAATCAAGAAACCTTTTTCGCATAAGATTCTTCGAGTGTTTCGGGAAAAGGGGGTTTTGGCGTATTACATGCCTTGTCTAAACGAGCGATGGGGGACGGCGGAGGTTGATTACATGCTGGCGTTGATGGCGGAACGCAACCGCCGGTTGGCCGAGGGAAAATACCGCGATAGCATTTCGTTGGCGATTGCGACAATTGCGTTGCCCTTCGTGGATGTCGAGTTATCCGAGGCCGATGATTGGCTTCTTGGGTCTTGGGAAAGTCGCAGAGACGCTTTCAGGGAAGTGCGGCGTTTGGTAAGAACTCTCCTGTCGCCTCATAATTTTCCGCGCAGGGTGGTCGCCGCCACGGTGGAGATGATTCTTTTTCAGCCATCGATGTTTGGCAAGCGCCTAAGAAAACGGCTGATAACCAGCAGACGATACCAAAACGCCCGCGAATTGATGGTGCTTCAGAACAACGTGAAATGGAAAGACGACTCCCTCGTGGAATATTGGCCCCCTAGCGGGAGGCCGTCGCGAGCGCCGAAACGTGGCGGGAGATGGAAGGATCGGCGGTCGGAAAGACGCCGGGAAGGGAATGAACAGGCGTCGTGATGTAGGGGGAATTGAAAAAATCGAGAACGGGACGCTGGGGGGCTGCTTGTAAACGAGGTGGATTTGGAATGGAACGAGATATGGGAATAGTGATAGTTGCCGGCGGGGAGGGAAGGCGTTTTTCCGCCGCTGGCGGTGGGCATGGCTCCAAACTTTTATCGTGTCTTCCTGGGGACGATATCCCGCTGTTCGCCCGCTCCGTCGAGGCGTTCGCCAATTTGTGCCCAAAAAACGCATTGGTGCTTGTCGTCCGAAGCGACGCGCTTGCGGAATTCGCAGATGCGTTGTCCTCCGCGGGACTCGCGGGGAAGGCGCGTTTGGTGGAAGGTGGAGAGACGAGGTCCCGTTCAGCGTACAATGGCTTGACGGCCTTGCCCGATTCCGCGGAATTCGCGGCGGTACATGACGCCGCGCGTCCTTTCGCTTCCGCCGAGGCTCTGCTAGGATGTCTGGCGGCGGTGCGGAAGTTTGGTGGCGCGGTTGTCGCGAAAAGGGTAGTGGACACTGTCAAGCTCGCCGATGACGATGGTTTTATTGTGGAAACGGTTGACCGTGAAAGACTCTGGTTCGTCGAGACACCTCAGATTTTTAGGCGAACCGATCTTCTGAAAGGCTACGAAAAGGCGTTCGCCGAGGGGGTGGCCGTCTCGGACGATGCTGCCGCCGCGCAACTGGTGGGAATCCGCCCCTTTCTCTTCGAATGGCTGGAGGACAACCGGAAAATAACGTTTCCCAAAGACTTGGCAAACAGATAGAATCACTTCCTCCGTAGGTGTCATTTGCGGTGTCTTGGCTATGAAAAAGAGAAAGGGGAAAAAGAATAACAGTACAAATCTATTTGCTTACCCATGGGCGGTGGCGCTTTTGGCTGGAGCATAGGGGCGAGCCCTACTTGAAGCGTTCCGCGTTGGAGAGCAGATCCCGGATAATCTTTCCGCGGGTCTTGAAGAAGTCCGCTTTGTCCGAAACTGGTTTGTCACGCAGAGTGAACAATTTGTTCGTATCCAAAATAGAGTATTGCGTGGGGATGACATATTTATATTTGGAGTCTATGTAGCAGATGTGTTCCCAGTCCGAACAAACGGTGTAGGTTCTGCGCTGGTCGGACAGAAGGTCGATGCCGAACGAATAGGCGGAGGAGGCGGTCTCCACCCCTAGGAGGTGGGCGACGGTGGCTGGCAGATCCAAATGGCTGGAGATCCCTTCATAGGTTTTCGAACCACCATGAGGGAAATGGATGATTAGCGGGGGCTTGATCTCCTCCTGGTGGAATCCCGCGTTGTGTCCCCAATGACCAGCTTCCAGGAATTCTTCCCCATGGTCTCCAGTAATCACGACTATAGTGTTTTTCAACAAGTCCTGCTCCTTGAGAAACGTGAAAATCCGCTCCAATTGGGTGTCGAGATGGTGTACCGCATTGATGTATCTGTTTTTTATGCGATGAATCTCTTTTTTCACGTCCACCGTGGCGTAGTTGATGTGGGGAAGGTAGTCTTTCCTTATAACACATTCCTTCGGAAAGGTGTAGGGGGCGTGCGGAGATTCGAAAAACATGAAGACCATGAACGGACGCCTCGGATCCCGATTCCTCATAAAGTCAAGCATTTCCGATACGTTGCGCCTGTCGTTTACAAATCCGCCTCTGCCGTCCGATTGGTGCATCCGGCTTTTGGGAATATGGGAGAATATTGTCTTGTCGAATTCGGGATACGTGAACTTGGCGCTGGTCCTTAGGTCGAACTGGTATCCCCTTTGCCGTAAAACCTTCATGATGACGGGCTCGATCTCTCCGGAAAGCGCTGGAATCCAGTATGTGCCGTAAAGACCGTAGAACATTCCGAAAAGCGCCATGCGGGTTCCATTTCCGGCGCTATAGTGGTTTTTGAAAAACCAGGATTTCTGGGCGAAGTCAAAGGCGGCGGGCATAATCTCTGGGGTTACCGTGTCCGCGCGCCATGATTCGGAGACCAGCCAGACTATGTTGTAGTCGTGTCTTTTTTCCGCGGGAGCGACAATGGTTTTCAATGGGTAATGCCCCAACGAACTCCCTTGGTCCAAAACGTCATCGTCCCGTTTCTTGACGCGCTTTACGCGGAGACGCTTCGCTATATGGGACATTCTAGTCGGCATGTAGAAGGGGATGTTCAGGGAATCGTCCAAAATCTCCGTCTCCCCCTTGTAGTATGTTATTGCGAACACAGTGCGTTCATAGGCGCCGCACAGCGTCACTACCGAAAGCCAAATCACAAGCGCTAGCCATTTTTTTCGGAATGCGGGCTGGAGCCGTCCGAACCGTCCCGTCCCGCCCTTCAAACTCAAACAAAAAAGAAACGCGTTAAAGCCTATAAGTGTTATCGCGAGGATGGCGATGTAAATGGCTATATCGTTTCCCGCCCCCATGGACTCGGCGCCTCCAGGGGTTGTCAGAAGATTCCAAACGAACCCGTTGAAATGGAAGTGGAACATCTTGTATATCTTATAGTCGGCGTATAGGAAGAGCTGGATGAATGATAGCGTCGCCACCAAGACTGTCCCTAGCGTGAATGTCTTCGCCCGGTCGGATATCTTCGCTGGAATCAGCGCCAGAATGGCTACCCCGTTGACCAGCAACAACGGGAGGATATAAAAGAATGGATAGGAGAGCATGACGGCAAGAGCGAAAGTCGCGCCAAGCGAGTCCGACAGCTTCATGCCAGGAAGAAAAAACGCGGCCAGTTCGAGGAAAACCAGGCAATACGCTAGAAATGCGAATATGACCGAGACTCCGACCATCCTGCGGGGAAATCCGCTATGGCCGGCCTCCACGGCCAATGCGTCGTCTCCTGTGTCGTTTTTCTCCGGCAACATTTACTCCTCCAACCCAAGTGGGCTTTGGAGAGCGGATGTTAGCGGGGGAAGATTAAGATTTGCTGAAGAGAATATTAAAATTCAATAATTTTGGGCGTGTGCGCCCCGGTCCTTCCGCAGATCCCACTTGGGTTTGCGGAGCAAACGGAAGGAGAGGGCGCCTTAAAATCACACGAACGTGTGTGCCAATTATTAAGTGAGCCCTATTTCTTTGACGTGCCGCGTGTGCCGGTGCCTTTGCACCAGGGGCAGGGCTTGAGAAGCCTGTAACTGGTGTTGCCTTCGTTGATAACAACCACGATATGGCCGGTGCCGTGACAGTGTTTGCAGGGCATCTTCGTCCACTTGGTCCGAGCTATCTTCTCGGCCTCGTTCTTGTGGCCGTGGATGACCGGTTTGTCTTTGTCGATGGGGTAGAAGTCTATGGCGAACGACGGTGCGGCCAGTAACAACGACAACGCTAAAACCACTTTTTTCATCAAGCCACCTCCATTAGAGAGATTATACCAACAATCAAGGTGCGATGCAATGCTTGTCCGGAGTCCCCATGTCCGTGAGTCTGTTAGTCCGTGAGTCTGTGGGGACGTGAGAGATTGCCTCGCAAAGACGCAGAGGCCGCAGAGAAATCAGAAAAAGAGGGTAGCTACGAATCTTATGACGAATTGGCACGAATGTGGAAGATGGGGTTGGCTTTCCTTTCATACAGGCCTTTTCCAACTCCGTTTGCGGAGATGGAAAAGCTTCGTGAGCTTCGTGAGCTCGGTGGTAAGAAAAAAATTCTAAAAAGGGCCTTCGAACACGCACGGGAACAAGCTGGAGAACAAGAGCAACGCTGTAGGCGCTAGTCCTTCGCCCTGAGTCTAAGTGCCTTTGAAAACACACGAACGTCCGCTCAGTCCGTTACCCAAACAGCACCGCCGCGAAAGTCGCGAAGAGTATCTTCACGTCATTGAAAAACGAGATGTTGTTCACGTAATCCTCATACATATCGAGCTTCGCGGGAAGTATCTTTTCCACATACTCTTTCTCCGGGTCGTCGGCCGCGGCGAGTATTTCCTCCTCGTTCCTGAATTTCACCGACGCCGGATCGGTTATCCCGGGCCGCGTCGCTAGCACGTTGATCCAACGTTCAGCATACCATCGGAGATATGGCTCTACCTCGGGACGCGGGCCGACAAGTGACATGTCGCCCTTCAGCACGTTCCACAACTGCGGTAGCTCGTCTATTTTTGTCTTCCTTAAAAATGCCCCCACGGCCGTAACCCGGGATGCGTTCCCCGCGTCGAAACTGCCATCCTCGGTCCCTTTCGCCACAGTCATTGTCCGAAATTTCATTATTTCAAACCATGCGCCCGCAAGTCCCCCGCGGCGTTGACGGAAGATTACGGGGCCCGGCGATGACAGTTTCACCAAGGCCGCGGCCAGCGCGAACAATGGCGACAACAGCAGCATAAGAATCGACGATGCGACGATGTCCAGCAAACGTTTGAAAAATTTCCGGTACATGTCGCAAGATACGCCATGAATCCCGCCGAATCAATGCAGACGGCCACATGTCCGCCTATCTTGTTGCCTTTCTTGCTCTCAGTGGTATTATTTCAGAGGGAGATATGCCGCTAAAGCCGGAGGTTCGCTCATCGTGAAATTGCTTGTGGTTCAATGCGCGGCGCTGGGTAGCGCGTTTTGGAAACGCTGGAAATCGGCGTCTTTTTGGAACGACTTGGAAGTCCGTGACGCCAAGACGGTGTTTCCGGCCGTGACATGCCCCGCGCAGGCGTCGTTTAGAACGGCCTCGGATCCAGCGAAGCACGGCATGGTGGCGAACGGATTTTTCGACCCGGTATTGCATAAGGCCTTCTTTTGGGAGCAATCCTCCGGCCTGTATTCCGGTAAGCGCATTTGGGAGGACTTTCGTCGGGGAGGGGGGACGGTTGGGCAAATATGCTGGCAGCAAAGCCTGGGCACCGATTCCGACCTAGTCCTTTCTCCAGCCCCAATCCACAAACACCACGGCGGCATGATTCAGGATTTCTACGCCAGACCCGCGACACTCTACAAAGACCTTGTCGCCTCTATCGGTAGATCCTTCAAACTCCAATCCTACTGGGGGCCGCTGACTTCCGCGGCTTCGACAAAGTGGATTGCCGACGCCACCGTCGAACTTCTCGAGACAGGGCGCGCCGCCGACCTCCAATTGACCTATCTGCCCCACTTGGATTACGAATTGCAAAAAAACGGTCCCGATTCACCTAAGGCTAACGCCGCCTTCCAGATGCTGGAGGACGCATTGGCGGAACTCCTCGCCGCCGCGAAGAAGGCGGGATACGAAACTCTTATCTTTGGCGATTACGCCATGGGCCCCGCCGAAAATGTGGTCTATCCAAATAAAATTCTCCGGAAAGCGGAGGCGTTCCGCGCGAGAAACGTATCCGGAATGCTCTACCCGGACCTCTATTCCTCCGCGGCTTTCGCACTTTGCGACCACCAAGTGGCGCACATACACCTCGACGCCAAAGCCGACCCCGCGGAAATCGCGGGCCTCTTCAAGGGAATCGCGGGAATCCGGAGCGTCTTGACAAAGGACGAGCCAGGCGATGCGCCGGTGGCATACATCGACAACCCCCGCGCTGGCGAGGTTATCCTCGAGGCGGACGACGGATGCTGGTTCGCATATCCTTGGTGGGACGCCAAGGCGGAGGCGCCGGACTACGCCACCCACGTCGATATACACAACAAACCGGGCTTCGACCCCTGCGAGCTCTTCGCCGCCCTCTGGCCGCCTTTCTCCGTCTCGACCGACGCGTCGAGAGTCGGCGGAACCCACGGCGATCCCCGCCCGCCAATCGTTCTGGCATCTTCCTTCGATCTCCCCGACAACGTCGATTCGATCGTCTCCGCCGCCGCAGCAGTGAAAAATGCCATCAAGTAGGGTTTGCCGGACGGGGGGACGAGGGGACAGGTGGACGGGGAGCGAGGGGACAGATAATCCGCAGATTCCGCAGATTTCACAGATGATGAGGGACCCTGAATGCTGGATGTTGAATGTTGAATGGGGGAGAGGGAAACTACGTTTCGGCCTTTTTAGAAAATCTTTTTTTCAACACCGAGAGCACGAAGCTCACGAAGATACCGTTTCCGCAACCGCGGAAACGGCATGCTAGCATGAAAAAATTGGCTTTCCTATCATCCGTTCGCCCTGAGTTAATCAAAGGGCGTTCTCCGCGTCTCTGCGAGGGAAAAACCAACCTTTCTTCGTTCCCTTCGTTTCCTTCTGTTCAAATTCCCGTTCGTGTGTTATTCGTGGCTGGAGTCGCTCCAATCCCTTGGCGGTTTTGGCGGCGGTTTGAAATGCGGGAATTATGATGTTGTTCTACTTGATAACGGGGATATCCGACAATGAGCTCTTGCTTGCGATTCGAGCGCTTTGTGTTACTTTAACGTTGTGAAAGAAACATTAAAAACACTAAACACCTTGAAGGCTGATGGTATTATTCGCACCTATGCCATAGGCGGTGCTGTTGCGGCTTTTTTTTACATCGAACCTACCCTTACCGATGATATGGATGTTTTTATCCTTTTGGATGAGCCCGATAGTGAGTTTGTCACCCTGTCACCCATTTATAGCCGATTGAAAGAGCTTGGATATTCCAAATTCGAAAAAGAGGGGATAGTGATTGATAAATGGCCTGTTCAGTTTCTTCCAGCGTCATCGGGACTTGAAAAGGAGGCATTGCGGAAGGCGAAAGACGAGATAATAGAAGGCGAGCCTGTGCGTGTCTTTACCGCTGAATACTTGATGGCCTTATGTGTAGCCGTGGGGAGGGCCAAAGATAAGATACGATTGTCGCAGTTCCTATCCGAAGGATGTTTTGACAGTACTCTTTTTGAAGATATTTTGTCTAGGTTCGACCTAGCTGGGAAATGGGCGAAAATAAAAGGGGTTATCTGCGATGATTAAGGATGGTGGCAGCATGAGTGGGGAAGCGTTTACAATGCAGAACGCATTACTCCTCAAAGAGGCCTTGAGGAAGAGGAAAGCATCACTCTCGATTGATGAGAAAATAAAAATAGTCGAAGACCTTAGGGAAAAAGTAAAGCCGATTAGACGCGCTAGAGAAATCTCCTCCTCCCGATTGAGAAACGATTAGTGGCCAGTTGTGCGCCGGACGGGGGGACAGATGGACAGGGGGACGAGGGGACTCCAGGCGAGTTCGGATGATTATATTCCGGCTTTTTTGCTGAACCCTGTTTCCGCTTTTGTCAAAAGCGGAAACGGTATCTCCGCGTTCTCCGCGTCTCTGCGAGGGAATAATAAGGG
>WFSE01000090.1 GCA_015486135.1 Lentisphaeria bacterium | reverse complement strand
GCTGGAATTTAGCAGGAAGGAGTCGGTCGGCGTGTCGAAGTTTGGAGGTGGGGCATGAGCGGGGGTAAATGGTGGGAGAAGGGGCCGTTCACCGTGTTTGACACGGAGACCACCGGGATGTCTCCAACTGGCGATCGTATTGTCGAGATAGCGGCGGTGCGGGTCGAGCTTGACGGATCGAGGAGTGAATTCCAATCGCTGGTGAATCCTTGTCGTCCTATTCCTTTCCAAGCGGCGCGGGTTCACCGCATTACGGATGACATGGTCGCCTTCGCTCCGACCTTTCGGGAGGTGGGGCGGGATTTCATCGCGTTCGCGGAGGGCTCCCAGCTCGTGGCGCACAACGCTCGATTCGATTTGGGGTTCCTACAAGAAAGCCTTAACCGCGAGGGACTTCCGCTGTGGAATGGGCAAACGCTCGACTCCATCAGGATAATCAAGTCCGCTTTCCCGGGACTACCCAGCTATAGCTTGGGGAACTTGCGCGCCCGATTTGGTCTTGGGGCTGGTATCGATGGCCAGGCGCATAGAGCGGCCACGGATGTGGAATGGACTCTTGAAATCTTCGCTATGGCAATGCAGGCTATAATCGACGCCAAGGCTCGCTAAAAAGTCGGCAAGCGTCCCGATCCCGCCGTTTCATCGTGGCCGTGTGGCGTCTTTGCCAGGTGTGATGATGTGGAACGCGTGGATGGCTCCATCCGAGGCCGCGGCGAAAATGGTGTCGCCCAAAGCTATTGGCGGGGATGGCAGGGGGGTGCCGGTTTCGCGTTTTTCCAAAAGGTGTCCCGACTTTAGCGAAATTAGGTGGATGAGACCGGAATCATCGGTGGCCACGGCCAACGCGCCGTTGATAGGGAGTGGGGTGGAGGGGGTTCCCTCGAGTTGTATTGTCCATTTCAGGGTTCCGTTGTTCGCGTCGATCGCGAAGATAGTTCCATTTGTGGACGGTGCCAGGACGAGGTTTGCCGGGGGGCCTGTGGCGATTGGTGGAGAGATGAACGGGGCCGGCGTTTTTCGCGGAGGATGGAAATTCCACGCTTTTTCTCCAGTCTCCTGTTGTGCCGCCAGGAGTTGACCGTTCCTGCAGGCGGCAACCACGAGACCACCGACGAGGATTGGGGATGCCGGAATGTAGTTTCCGGCGTCCAAGTTCCATATTTCACGGCCGTTGGAGAGGTCGAGGCATCGCAGGAATCCATCGCACCCTCCGAAGAACACGCGTTTGCCTGAGACGACTGGACTTCCGTTGATGAAGCTTTTTGCTGTGAATTCCCATATTCCCTTTCCGTTGGAGGCGTCCAGGCAGTGGAGTTTGTTGTCGTAAGCTCCGAACAATACCAGTTTTCGTCCATCGATTGTCGCCGCGGTCGCCTTTCCCGCGATTTCCGCGTCGACGTGTTTCGTCCAAAGCGGAGTGGGTCCGTTGTCGATGGCGTTTAGGTCAAGCGCTTTGAAATCGCCGTTGATATCGCCGATGAAAATTTTCCCTTCGTTGATGAGGGGGGAGGCTTTGAAACCCTCTCCCAGCCGTTGCTTCCAGATAGTTTCTCCGGACTCCGAACGTAGCGCCAGCAAGAAACCGTTGGCCGAAGCCAAAACAATGCGGTTCCCGTCTGGAGTTATGGCGGGGGAGGCTTCGAATCCGTCGTTGTTGTCCGATACGGGAGTACTCGTCCACAACCGCTTGAAGGCTGTTTTGGGTGTGGCGTGGGTGGTCCGGAGCGGCTGCGGTGAGTTGTCGGAACAAGCCGCCGCTAGAATAGCGAGGACGGCCGCGGCGGCGACTTGCGCGGAGGAGCGGATTTCATCTTGCAATACGCGTGCCATTGGCATTTAGACCCTGTGTTCGCCAGTTTTCGATTGGAGTTTTCCCGTGGCCCCAGCCGACTTGATAGCCACCGGAGTGCGCCACCTTCTCGTTTATTTCATTGCAAGAGCGGAAATGCTGGCACAGAAAAAACCAAAAACCATCAGAAATACACTTGTTCCAAGATGAACGTAAATATTACACAATCCGAAAATAAGAATTGAAAAAGATGCCAAAAAAGCAAGCCCGAATACAATATTGCCAATATAGGCTTTCCCGTCAAAAACTTTATATAGGTAGCCTGAAGAAGCAAGCGCAATTCCCATCCCGAAAGAAATCAGGAAAATTGATATTTCAGAAATATCTTCAGCTTCCGAAAATATCCCCCCCAATCCCATGAAAAAAATTGCGAAATAACCGGTAAGCATAACAAGAGACCCCATAAGTATTCTCATCTTTTTCTCCTCTGGTGTATAAATCCTTTTGATTTCCAATTCAACTTGACTATTGCTGACAATATCATGAATCCTGTGGAGTAAGGCCTTTTTCTTCCTTAATAAATTGTAAAAATCAATATCCATTTTTGTCTTTTCTTATTAGTGTCTTATTAGGACAATAATCATGCAACATGTTGTGATTTCCCGGGGGGTGACATTTTCCCCGACGGAATGACAAGATGTTACGGTCGTGGTTTTCCCTTGGGTGAGTCGGGTGCGGATTCCCCGCTCGGCCCGCTCCATCCTGACAGGAAGTATAGCGTATTGCGGGGCGGAAGTCAAGATGTTGCAAGTCCTCGGATTTTTAGCCACGAATTTTCACGAATTGCCACGAAATTAATCCATCCTGCATGAGCCTTTCCCAAAGGGAAATTCGAATACGACATGTCGTGTCGGGCAGGGGGGCTATCTGTGCGTCTTTGCGAGGTAAAAGACCTCGCGGCATCCCGTAGAGACTGTAACCGTGCGCCAAAGGCACTCACCGACAAATACTATCTTCTTTCTCGACGAGAATACAAGGTTTGGCTTGCCAGCAAGTCGGCCATGTGCGGCACTTGTTGGCCGATCAATAGATGCAGGCGTCGAGGATTGACAGTACTTCCTCCACCAATTCGTCAGGGGCATGCTCGATACGGCGCGCTCCGCGAGCCCGGAAATCAAGCGACTTGACCTGCTCAACCATGATGAATCCGGTCAACCTGCTACCCGCTGGCACTGGAACATGGAAGGGGAAATCTCGTCGGGTGTTGGTTACCGGGCAAACGATTGCGAGCCCCGTCCCGCGATTGAAGGCTTCTTTGCTCACGACCAATGCGGGCCGTCGCCCCCTCTGCTCGTGCCCCGACTGCGGATCGAAGCTCACAGCAACGAAATCCCCCTGCTTCGGGACGTAGGACACCATCTACCAAGCCTCCCTGCCCGCTGGCGTACCCCAATCGACTTCTTCCGGCTCATAGTCCGGGGGGATCTGAGAGAGCAGATGCTCAAGCCGGTGTCCCCCGCGAACCCGTCTCACGGGGGCAATCACGATAACACCGTCATCAACGGCCACATCCACCTCGTCCCCGACATTGATGTGGGCATGCGCAAGCACATCCTTCGCAAGACGCAGTCCCTGGCTGTTCCCCCATTTTTGCACCTTCGTGATCATAGCGCTATCTCCTTGCGTATAGCCGAAGTATAGCCCTAAAAAGGCAGAATGTCAACTCGAGCGTTTGCCCAACAATTATTCAGCGGACCCTAGAGGGATTTCAAATACTCCCTAATTACCGGGGCGAGATTGTTCGCTTGGATATCCAGAATGCCCATTTCCCGTTTTGCGTTTTCGGTAGAGTCGGAGGCGTGGGCGGTGTTTACCATCACATCGCTGCCGAATTCGCGCCTGATAGTTCCTCCGGGCGCCTTTGTCGGGTCCGTGGGGCCTAGGACGTCCCTGATTCTCTTGACCGCGTTGACTCCCTCGTAAACGAGAGGCATGCACTTGACGAGACCTGGAGCGTCGAGTTCGTCTTCGGGACATTCGTCCGGTCTTCTACCCGACATGAATTCGACTATGCTGGCGAATTGATCGTCGGCGAAGGCTGTGCCAACCGATTCCCGGAGCGGAGTCAGAACCTCGTCCGACATCTGGAAATCGAATTCGGCTTCCAATGTGGATTTCGCCTTTTCCGCGATTTTGGGAGCGAGCTTGGAGCGCAGGGCGTCTTTGACCGGACCGTAAAACTCAAGCGCCTGCGCTACCGACATCCTATGAACCTTGCAACCGATGATACGTAATCCGGTGCGGCTGAACATATCTATGATATTTCCCGGTTTCGAGCTTGGATAGCGCCAGTTTTCGGGTTTGATGATGACAAGCGTGCGCTCAATGGCGTCGGGGTTCTCGTATTTCATATTCTCGACGAGGTTGGGTTCTTTTTCCGCGAAATCCGCGAAGAGCTTCAATCGTTCGATAGCGCATTCGCTGGACGGTGGAGTCAGTACCGCGGGCTCGAAATACTTGACCTTGCCCGTTTCGTCGAAAACCAGATCGGCATAGGTGTCCCGTATTGTCTCGCCGGTGATCGTGTCGAATTCGGCGCTGGGGTCGCGCTGTATGTCGCCGGCGATGCTGAACAGCTTGGAGCAGGCGTTTTCCCCTTTGAATAGGAGCATCATGACCCGATGACGTCTGCCGCCAGACGGAGAGAAGGCGGACAAGACATAATCGTGGAAGAGTTCCGCGGCCCGCGGGGCGCGTTTCTTGACCGTCTCCCTCAATCCCTCGGCGTAGGCCTGCGCCAGTTCTCGGGTTGGCGCTATCATTTGGGCCGACACCAGCTCTATGTCCGCCCGGGAGAGCAGTCTAGCGATTACCCCGCCGGTACGGGATTTCATTATTGTATACGGCGTTATCAGAATATACGAGAGTTCCTCGGCCATCGTTGTTCCTCCTGCTTCACAATGCTCATAATGGACCCTAGTCACGGACACGGCGCCCGAAACGATAAATCTCGGTGGAATCTAGCGCCGTCGCCCGGATAAGCAAATGGGGGGATCCGCATGGCGTCTTGAACATCCGAACTGGAGCGGTTAAGGTGGGGAGGTTTTTACGATTGGCGCAAAGATGAATTTTCAGATTCTACAGTCGGCGGAAGATGAGATGAAAAGGACAATTAGCGGCATTGGTTTTGTTGTGGCGATGTGCCTGTTGTTTATTGTCGTTGGCGGTTGCGGCGGAAAGTCCGGGGGAGCGCTTAAGAAAGAGTATCGTATGCAGGTGACCGTGGGGCCCACGACCTACTGGGGCATGGGGGCCGCGAAATTCGCGGAACTGGTCAAGCAGAAAACCTCGGGGCGAATTGTGGTGAAGCCGTATTTCGGCAGTCAGTTGCTGAAGGGGGCGCAACTAAATTCGGCGCAGATGGTCGCCGAGGGCGCAATCGACTGCGCTTTCGAGTCCACCATAAACACCGCGCCCATGATTCCCGAAATGAATCTTTTCACCCTGCCATTTTTTGTAAACAACTATGAGAATCTCGATAAAATCGAGAAGGGTGCGGCTGGCGGGATGATTTTTCGTAAAATGCTGAAGAAAAATCTTATGCCTCTAGCTTGGGGCGAGAACGGGTTCAGGCAGTTGACCAACAGCAAAAAAGCCGTCGGGTCGCCCGATGATTTAAAGCATCTAAAAGTGAGGGTGGTGGGTAGCCCTATCTTCATAGATATTTTCAGGGCGCTTGGAGCGGACCCCGTGAATATGAACTGGGGGGACGCCGTCACCGCTTTCCAGCAGAAAACGGTCGACGGCCAGGAAAACCCGGTCGCCATTCTTCTCGCCGTGCAGATTTGGCAATACCACAAATACGCCTGTTTCTGGAACTACGCGGTGGATCCTTTGGTAATATATTGGAACAAGGACGAGTGGGACGCGTTTCCCGACGATATCAAAAAGCAGATCAAGCAGGCCGCTATCGAGGCGGGTGAATTTGAAAAGGCTCTTTGCCGCGCCGGACTGGACGGTGATACGTCCATCAATCTACTGAAAAAGAAGTTCCATTACGATATTCCCGAAAAGAAGCCTCTCGAACTTCTTAAGGAGAAAGGGATGCGGATAACTCGTCCCGGCAAGAGCGAAATAGAAGCATTCAAGAAAAAGGTCAAGCCGGTGATGGACAAATGGATTCCAATAATCGGCGAAGATGTATACGGGGCGGCCCTCAAAGATATGTTAGGGAATACTGGAAGCCCTAGGCGATGAAGACGGAACCCGCTTGGCGTATAGACCACGTTTTGGTATCGTTGCTGCTTGCCGGCATGGCTCTTATCGCCTTCGCCAATGTCGTGGGCCGCTATTTCTTCCACTATTCTATCTCCTTCACCGAAGAACTCACCATCAACATGTTTGTCTGCATGAGTGTTGTCGGCACTGGCATAGCGTTCGAGCGCGGGAGCCATCTCGGCATGGTGACGCTTCTCAATGTGTTTCCCGACAGAGCGCGGCGAGGCGTGGCGATTCTGTCGGCTGTTCTTGGCGCCGCGTTGTATGTGGTTGTGGATATTATTCTGATTTACAGCATATACAAGGAGATGGCGATATACAAGACAAAGTCATCCATGGGGATTTACAACTGGGTTTACTATCTGTGTGTTGTCCTCTGCACGCCATTCGTGTTCAAGGGCATTCTCCGGGGGATGAGGACGCGGCTTGACCAAGCGCGGCGGGAGGGGAAATGACTTTAACCATATTTTGCATAGCGTTGTTCGTATTTCTGATAGCGGTGGGGGTGCCTATCGCGATAGCCTTGGGGTCGTCGGGGATTATTCTGATCTACTTCGGTGATCTCGGCATCAAAATGGTGGGCCCCAATTTCATCCACACCGTAGCCAAGTTCCCCTTGCTCGCTATTCCGTTTTTCGTGCTGGCTGGCGTGATACTCGACCGGGCGAAGCTGGCGGAGCGCATCGCCAATCTTTTCGAGCTTATTGTCGGGAGGCGTACCGGCGGGTTGGCCATCGTGGCGGTGATAACATGCATGTTTTGGGGAGCTCTTTCCGGTTCGGGCCCCGCGACGACCGCGGCGGTTGGAATGATTTTGGCCGCTCCTCTACTGAAGCAGGGATACGATAAAAATTTCGCCGCCGCGACAATCGCGAACGCGTCCGACCTCTCAATCATAATCCCACCAAGCATCGCGTTCATAATTTATGGGAACATAACAAAAACCAACGTTAGCAAGCTCTTTATTGCCGGCATAGTTCCGGGCATGCTGGTGGGGCTTGGGATTATCCTTGTCGCATGGTGGGTATCGCGCAAACGCGGCTACCGCGGCAGCGTCAAACGCGGCAGCGCGAAGGAGATACTGAAAGCCGCCGCTGGTTCGTTCTGGGCCTTGATGGCGCCGGTTATTATATTGGGAGGTATATATTCGGGAGTTTTCACGCCCACTGAAGCCGCGGTGGTCGCGGTTTTCTATTCTCTTTTCGTGGCGATGGTAATCTACAGGAGCGTGGGGTTCAGGGAATTGGTCCCTATTTTCACCGACGCGGCGGTGACAACTTCCGTGATAATGTTCATCGTCGCGTTCGCCGGGATTTTCTCGAGCGCGATGGAGACAACGGGGGTTATCGACGCTGTCGCTAATTTCATAATCTCCATTTCTAGCAGCACGTGGATCATGATTCTTCTGGTTAACGCGCTTCTGCTTGTTCTTGGAATGTTTTTGGACGCTATCTCCATATCGTATCTGCTAATGCCTGTCCTTTTGCCGGTGATGGCGAGACTGAATATCGATCCGGTATGGTATGGCGTCATATTCATCACGGCGTTGGCGATAGGCCAAAGCACGCCGCCCGTGGGCGTGAACCTCTTCACCGTCGCGAATCTTGTGGAAACGGATGTCGACGCGATCTCCAAAGAGATGGTTCCATATATCATGATAAACGTAGTCGTCCTGATTATTTTGTCCCTGTTCTCGTCTATCTCCCTTTTCCTCGTGAAGGCCACTTGAATAGGGTCTACTTAATAATTGGCAAGCGCGAATGCCGTGAATCCGTGAGGCCGTAAATCAGTAAAGCCGTGGATCGGCGTGTAGGGAACGGGCTAGACCGTTCCGTCTGTAAGTCGGTAAGCGGTGAGTCGGTGGAGAGGGAAGCGAAGAGTTCGTCCACGAAATACACGAAAAGCACGAAAGTTTTTCGCCTCGCAAAGATGCGAAGAACGCGGAGCAAATACGAGCTACAGATTAGCTTTGGGCTTTCAGCCTTGGGAATTATGAGATGGATGGGATTGACGGATGCACATCGCCCTACTACCCTGAGTCCTGCGTCGCCTCCCCGAGGAGTGGAGCTCCGACATTCCATAGCCCCAGGCAACGCCTGGGGAACCCAAACACACCATAGAATGAAGGGGTGAAGCCCCGACATAAAACCACTATCAACCTGTCTCTAATTTTTTGTGTAGGTTTGACCCTGCAGTTCTGACCCTGCAGTTCTTCAGGGTGGGTTATTGCGGGGCTGTGTCTTGCTGTACTATAGTGATTTTATTGGATTCCAATATTTTACTATGCTTTATTCCATCAACAATAATTGTCAATGTAATTGACAGTGATATTTCATAAACTCCTATGGGGCCAGAACTAGGTTTAGTGGTAAATGTAGTTTTTAAAACATCCTTCGCTTTCAGAATGTGAATTTTGCGTTTTGTTCCAGGAGGGGCATCGATAAAAATAGAGATACTACTTCCAGGCACATCTTCGATATAAGTATTAACTGGTCGAACAATGCCAATCCTACAACATTGAAATAAATATGAACATTTGATCGCTTTTTGATTATTGTTAATAATAGAGCAGGTGAGAATAATATCATCGGTTACTTTGTATTTTATTTTATTCGAAGAAATCTGGAAGATAATGTTCTTAAACTCTTCAAGTTTCTTTGGCTTTGTTTCATTCGCATCCCCTCCATAGGCAGGCAGGAATAATAAGAAACAGAAAAATGCGAAAAAAATCCCTTTAGTTTCGTTGATATTATTGGCATATTTATTTACTCTTCTTTTCCTGTTCTTCAACATCATAGGAGGTCGTGCCTACACTATTGACTTTTCCGGATCCCAAGTTTTCTAAAAACAATCTACCACGGACTCGCGGATATCGCAAACCCCTAAATCCCTCTGCGAGGGACTTATAGCCGCGGTTCCCGCGGTAGGGGGACATGGGAAAAAATGGGAGTTATGGGAGTTATGGGAGTAGCCTCCCCTTCGGGGTAATACAAAGCGGCGCGGGGGCACCGCACTCCAAAGAGCCTGCGGCTCAAATGCGCTTCGCGCGTTTTTTCCCTCTTCTCCACAACATGCCGGTTCCGCAAGCGGAAACGGCATCTTCGTGCCCTCTGTGATCTCTGTGGTGAGATAATCTTAAAAACACGGATCCGCAGGCTACAGCATTGGCATCGTGCGCCAAGCTATTTTTGTATGTGTTTCCGGAGTTTTTTTCAATACTTTTTTTACCACAGAGATCACGAAGCTCACGAAGTTTTTCCATCTCCGCGGACGGAGATGGAAAAGGCTTGTACGGAAGAAAAGTCAATGCGGTCATCAGCGTTCCCCTGGGCCTGACCTTCCGCAAAGCAAGCAGAGCAAATCCCATTCGTGCCAATTCGTGAATGTTTGGACACCGTTCCCAAGGCGCGAAGCGAACGGAAGGGCTAACCTCTTCCCCTCTTTCTTTGCGGCCTCCGCGTCTTTGCGAGGCAATCTTTTCCGGCCCCACGTCCGACTCACAGACTCACGGATTCCCTTCGCCGTCCCCGTTGACATTCCGGGACAGACGGGAAAAAACGGGGAACGAATAAATCAGGTAGGAAAGGAGGAATACGCTTTGGTAGTCGAGCGCCGGGAGGTCCAAGGCGGTGTAGATCGTCGCTATTATCATCCCTGGAAAGCCAGTGTACATCCCCACCACGAAAAGTTGTTTGAAATTCATCCCCAGAGTCCCCGATCGTCCGAAAACGAACGAAAACGCCGTAAATACCAAAATGTACAGAGGCGAGATGAACAAGGCGTTAACGAGTATCCCCGAGAAGAGGTTCATGCCGTATATGGTCGGGAGGTCGAGCCACACTCCGCCAAGCATGTTGGTTTTGAATTCGTGGAAACTGGCGGATTCGGCCCATGGCATCATGTCTTCCGGCGGAATGACCCACGCCCTCAAGCTTTTCGCCAATTTGCCGCGGTTGGCGATGCGCGTCAACTTCTTCATGAACGCTCGCAGTCCCTCAACATTTTCTCCGGGAGGTGGAATAATTATTGGCACGACTTGAAACGAGTTTTTGGAGATTTTCGTCCAGCGAGCCACTATGTCCGGCGTCCACACGATTCCGACGTTGAAATCATCGCTCGGATCGAATTTGTCCAAGTCGGTGTCGTTTGGGAAATAGTCCACCCTGAAAGAGTCTAGGAAAACGGTGCCGGGTTTGTCCGGTGTATTCGCTGGCACCATACCCTTGTCGGAGCGTCGCAACCCCCCGAATTGTTTTTCCAGTTTTTGGCAAGCGGAGTAGTATTTCGCTTCAAACGGGTACAAGCCTAGCATGACGTTGGCCACTGAGCAAAGGAGGGCGAGAGCTATCAGGTGCGCCGCCATCCGGAAGATAGACGTTTTGCGTAAATCGCGGAAGATAGTTGTGCCGGAGCATATAGCCAGTGTCGTGGCGATGAATCCTTTCTTTCTCGCGGGACTGGAGTCGTTGTTAATGTTTTTTATCATCGCCTTTTTTCCAGGGAGTCCAGTCGGTCCTGAATTTTTCGCAGTTCCGTTTTGTCGAGCCGGTCCGGGAAAAGAACACCATCCAAGTGGTCCACTTCGTGCTGGAGCGCCCTAGCGAGGAACCCTCCGCACTCTATTTCGAATCGCTCGCCGTCTAGGGTGACCGCGCTCAAAAATACTTTTTCCGGCCGAGTAACCTTGGCGTAGATTTTGGGGACGCTCAGGCATCCTTCCTCCGCCGTGGCCGTTCCACCCGATACTGGTGTCACCTTTGGATTGAGGAGGGTTAATGGCATCGTAGGCAGTAGCAACGCCTCGCCGGGGGACAACGCTCTCGTCGAGATGTCCTTGGGCATGGGCACTTCCAGTACGATTAGTCGCAGACTCTCGCCTATTTGGGGAGCGGCTAGGCCCACGCCGTCGGAGGCGCGCATGGATGCAACCATGGCATCGCTCAGGGCGACGAGTTTTTTATCCGTGGGGTCAACGGGCTCGGCCACCTGTCGCAACACGGGATCGCCATACACCCGCACTCTTAATGTTTTAGCGCCAAAAAGCGACATGGGGAAACTCCGTGGTTGTAAAGCCGGACGGAAAGGCATCAACGAAACGCCCCAGTTGGGCATTTCGCCTCCTCCACCACCGATGGCGGCGGTGGATTGTCGTAATTAACTTTCGCCAGGAAACCGTCCATCTCCATGCGTCCCTCGCCGTCGGCTTTGACGCATTTGCGGCATCCTATGCAGGAGACTTCGCACACCTTGCGTTTCAATGGACCCTTTTCGGGAGAGCTGCAGTAAACGTGGACCTCGGCGCTTGCTGGAACAAGCTTTATAAGGTTCCTAGGACATGCCTCCACGCATTTTCCGCAACCAACGCAAAGTTCGGGGTGGACGACCGCCAGGCCTTCGACCATCTCGATCGCGCCGAAAGGACACGCCCTCGCGCAACTGGCAAGTCCCATACAACCATAAGCGCAACCTTTGAATCCCCCCGCTATCAACGCCGCCGACTTGCAGTCGGAAACACCGTTGTATTCCACCGCGGGTTTGGCCTTTTTAACGCCACCGCCGCAAAGGACAATCGCGACCATTTTTTCCTTGGCGCCAGCCGAACGGCCGAGGGCCTCCGCAATCTTGCCGACATTCGCGGCCGAACACACAGGACATCCGCCAGGCTCGGCGTCGCCCGCCACGACGGCCTTCGCGAAATCGGAGCATCCGGCGAATCCGCAACCGCCGCAGTTGGCTCCGGGGAGGAGTCCCTCGACTATCTCGATGTTGGGATCGACCTTGACAGCGAAAATCTTCGCGACCACGCCGATGATCACACCCAATGCGAGGCATATCAGCGCCACGCTAACTGTTGCTGTCAAAGCGGTTTCCATAATCCCAATTTATCCCGAATTTCCAAACCCAACATATCAAACACTCAACCGGGCGGGCCTTGTTCCCATCCCGCGAACCGCATAGAATACTACAACCCCGGCGTTCCGCAAGCCCAAAGACCACGAACATCGCCTCTCTAATCCGCTTTCCCGCCGCGGAGACGCCTCCAGACGCAACGGAAACCGCCAATCCGCTTGCATTGTCGCCAAGGAAGGATATAATCGTGCCGCCCGCCGCCAAGCTTTTCGATGGTGGAAACACGGGCGGGTTGTCTATTCGGAAAATTGTGCGGGAAACGGCGAATTCCCTCAATTAGGGCGACGGGGTCGGGCCCCCTTCCGCAAAGCCATAATGGTGCCTGCGGCACGAAAGGGTCCTACCAGAGGAACGACGGGCCTGAGTATCAGGCAACGTGCGGAACTGACCCCGGCCATCCCGCAATGAAAATTAGGCACTCGCCAATTATTCAGCGAGCTTAACAGGAGATATTAAATTATGCTAGGTTGTCATTTCGGACGTTTGTTCCAAGTCACGGTGGCGGGTGGGTCGTACCAGGAAGGCCTCTCTTCCGTCATCCAAGGCGTCCCGCCGGGAATGTCCATAACGGAACAGGATATATACGGTGATCTGTTGTTGAGGAAACCCGGCGCCGACGAGTTATCGTCCCCTAGGAAGGAACCCGACCTCCCGATCATATACAGCGGGGTCAACGCCGCCGACACCATAGAGGACGCCGGCAACGCGTTTCGCACCAACGGCACGCCGCTCGTTGTCCTAATTCCCAACTTGGACAGGCATTTCATTCACATCAAACAGTATCAGGACACCAACCGCACGCCGCGTCCCGGGCACGCGTCCTTCGCGTCTTTCGCGAAATACGGCCCATGCGACGACGCGATAGGCGCGGGAATGTTCAGCGGGCGTTACACATCGACGGTTGTCGCCGCTGGCTACGTGGCTAAAAAGGTTTTGGAAAAGCTCGGGATAAAGGTTTTCTCCTATGTCCGCGAGATAGCCGGCGTGGCCTGCGACGAGCCCGACCATGTCCAAGCTTTCGAATACACCGAAGAATACAAGAGGATGCGCCGCGACTACGACCCCTTCTATCAAAACATTTACGTGGGAGGGAGAATAAAGGGCGATATGCGGTTTTTGGAGAAAACCGCGGTTTTCGCGGAGATAGAAAAGCAGATTGACGATATCAGAGCGACCCAGAAGGAGATGGTCGAGGACGAGATTCGGGAAAAATACGGTGTCCACCACATCGTCAACTGTCCCGATGTCAATGCCGCCGCCGAGATGGTCGAGGCGTGCAACAGGATATCCGCCACCGGGGATTCCGCTGGCGGCGTGGTCGAAGTGGTCGTATCGGGATTGCCCCTGGGAATCGGAGAGCCGGTTTTCTCCAAACTTGACGCCGAGCTGGGACGCATGATTGGTATTGGAGCGGTCAAGGGGGTCGAGGTCGGCGCCGGTTTCCAAGTCAAGGACATGACCGGATACGAATGCAACGACCAAATGAGAAACGACGGCGATAAAGTCGTGTTCGACTCGAACAACGCGGGAGGTGTGACGGGCGGACTATCCTCCGGCCAGGATGTCGTGGCGCGGTTGGCGGTCAAACCCACCCCCACCATCGACAAGCCCCAGCACACCATCGACAAATATACCCGGGAGGACAAGGCCCTCGCGGCGATAACCCGGCGCGACCCCACGATAGTAGCTAGAATATGGCCAGTGGCCGAAAACTACACCGCCATGGCGGTGCTCGACCTAATGATGGCGCATTACGGCTATCAAACGTTACGCGAAAAGGTGGAAGGTTAAAAATCAAGTCCGGCGAAGCGGACCTGCAAATGGAGAATCAATCGTGAAAACATTCGTAGCAATGGCTCTCGCCGCGACATTCGCGGGAACATGCTGGAGCCCCGTTTCCGGAGACGACATCCAGCTGAAAGACCTTCCCCCCGTGGTAATCGGAACGTTCCCGGCGGCCGGCGCTAAAAACGTCGATCCGGCGCTAACGCGGTTGAAAATCGCTTTCAGCAAGAGCATGTCGCAAAACTCCTACTCGCTCTGCATCCAGGAGAAAGACGCGTTTCCCAAGGTCGATGGCGCACCCGTCTTCGCCAAAGACGGAAAGTCGTGCTTGCTAAAAGTGGCTCTGGAGCCTGGCAAGACGTATGTCATATGGATAAACTCCGCGCAAACCGCGAACTTCAAGGATGTCGATGGGCGTCCGGCGGTGCCCTACCTCCTGGCGTTCTCAACGGCCGATAAGGAGTTCGTCGCGGACAAGGCGAAGGCCGCTGAAGCCGCGGAAGCATGGCTGAAACTCGTGGACGACGGGAAATACGACGGGTCCTGGGACGCGGCCGCGAAGTTCTTCAAAAAGCACGTTCCTAAAAAGAGATGGGACAAGCAGCTCTCCGCTGTGCGGGATGGTCTTGGTAAGCTCGTCTCGCGTAAACTGATATTCGCGGAGATGGGGACGGAGCCGTTGAGTGAAGCGGATGGCGACACCAAATACCTTGTCCTTCGCTTCAAATCCGTCTACGACAAAGGTGGGCAGAGAATAGAGACAATTACCCCTACCTTGGAGGACGGAGAGTGGAAAGTGTCGGGGTATTTCGTTAAATGAGCTCCGGCATCCCCGACCTTGAAGCGAATCCTCCCGCCGTCGAGGTTTCCGAACCAGTTGTATTGGCTTCCCGCTCCCCGCGCCGCAAGTGGATATTGGAGCGGATGGGCGTCGATTTCAAGATAGTCCCCCCCACTGGAGTCGCGGAACTCGCGCCGGGAGGGTGGCTCTCCCCGCGTCAAGTCCCGCTGGAAAACGCCTTCCTGAAAGCTCGTCGTGTGGCTGATTTGGTGTCGCCGGGGAGAATCGTTCTTGGCGCCGATACCGTCGTCTTGATAGATAGTTCGCTTCTTGGAAAACCGCGGAATTGGCAAGAGGCCGTGGAAATGCTCATGGCGCTTTCTGGAAGGTGGCACGAAGTGATAACCGGAGTCTGCCTAGTCCGTTCCGAGGGCAACCTGCTGGTCTCGTTTGCGGATGTCTCCAGGGTCCTCTTCAAGTCCTTCGACAAAACCTTCGCCGCGAATTACGCGGAACGGGTCGGAGCGTTGGACAAGGCCGGCGCGTACGCTATCCAGGATGGTGGCGACGAGATAATCGAGCGCGTGGACGGCTCCATATTCAATGTCATGGGGCTGCCGGCGGAAAGATTGGCCGAAACCTTCCGGGCGATACAGTCCTAGCTTATCCGCTGGGAGTAGCCTAAAAAAGAGATTGCCTCGCAAAGAAGCAGAGGCCGCGAAGAAAGAGGGGAAGATAGGAGGAATTATTAACCTGTCCCTGGTTTCCTAGTTTTTATCCGAGGTTGCGGGTTTGGCGCCGGAGTTTTCCGGTTCGCCATTGTTTACCAAGCTGATCTTGTTCAAAGCTTGTTCCACTTTTTCTCTCCAAGGCTCCATTTCCTCTTTGGACAATCCCTTCGGAATCGCAATGGGGTCTCCTAGCACCAGCGATATTTTGGCCCACGGTTTGGGAATCTGGAAATTATCCCAGCTTCCCAGTTGCCAATACGAGGAATAGTTGACGGCGACGGGGAGTATGGGGGTTCCGGTTTTTGCCGCCAAGGCGATTGGGCCCAGACTCATGACGTATTTTGGGCCGCGAGGTCCATCGGGAGTCACGCTCACGTTCCTTTCTCTTTTCAAGTGCTCCAAGCTTTCGCCGAACGCCATCGCTCCCTTTCTGGACGAGGATCCCCGCGCCGATTCTATCCCGAATTGCTTGACTAGGTCGGCGACGTATTGCCCGTCGCGGGACGCGCTGATAAGAGCCGTGGTTCTTTTCCGGGCTCTTTTGGGGAACATTGCCGGGAAGAAAAGGAGGCGGTTGTGCCAGGTTACCGTGATGTAGGGGTAGGTTTCCGGATTCATGCAACCGTTGGGGTCGATCGTTTCCGTGCGCATAATGGCTTTGAGAAACTTCAGGGAAAGAGCCAGGGGGGCGAATACCCAGTCCGGAAGCTTTTTTTTCTGCCTAAACGCGTGTTTCAATGACATTCCGGCCGCTCCCGAAGTGGATTTTACCGTTGGTCAGTCTTTCCGGACGGTATCGTTTTTTAGCGCGTCCAACAGACCGTTGACGAAAGCTTTCGAGGATTCGGCGCCGAATTGCTTGGCGATTTCCACGGCTTCGTTTATGCTGACCAACGTTGGAACATCGTCGAAAAACAACATTTCGCAAGTGGCCACTCGGAGTATCGCCTTGTCTATGGCTGCTATGCGTTCCCAACTCCAATCTTCCGATAAAAAACCTTTTATCGCGGAGTCTATCTCGTCCAGACGCTCCATAATGCTCTCGACAAGCTTGGCCGCGTATTTCGACGCCCTTCTTATTCGCCGGTCGTCGTTCCCCACCGGGTTCTCTCCCTCTAGGGGGACGCGTTCCAAGAACAGCTCCAAATCCCTGGGGTTGAACTCAGCGCCGGAAAAATCGTATTGGAACAAAAACTGCGTCGCCAGTTTTCTGCCCAAATGCTTGTAATGGGAATGTTTTTCAGAGGACATAAGCTGAACGCCTCCACCATCCCGAGTTGTTTTTTCCGTCCAGCGTTGTCACTGCTTGATCTCAAACAACACGTAGGCCTTTTTCCCTCCGGAGACCACGTCCATCAGGTGGAAACCCTTTGCGAGTTTCTTCTTGCCGTTGGCCTTGGCCAAACTGGTTTTGCCGCCTCCGTTGACGATGATTGTGGCGGGTCGTTTCCCGGGAAGCGCCACGCCGTCGGCGTCGCAAGGGAAAATCGTGATAATAGCGGATTGGTTTTTTGGAAGGTCAATCGCGATTTCCGCGTTGCCGGCCACTGGTTTCGCTACTTTTGCGCAGATCTCGTTGAAACATTTGGCTTTGCACCCTCCTACGGAGACTCCGAAGGGCAACGTGGCGGCCAGTTTCGTTCGCTTGGCCAACGTCGCTTGTTCGGAGGTATTGTTCGTTGTCGAGCATCCAACCGCGGCCGTCAATAACACGGCAAGGCAGCACATAGCGATTTTTCTCATTGCAACCCTCTTGTTGTTTTCCGCCTCAGTCCACGCGCTCAAGCGTGATTTCCGAGTCTATTTCCTCTCTCAGGACCCGTTCCAGCCCGTCCTTGATCGTCATTGTCGCGTGTGGGCAGCATCCGCAAGCGCCCTTCAATCTGACGCTAACGTTCTTCCCCTTGATCTCCACAATGTCGAGATCCCCGCCGTCCGCTTTCAAATACGATCTCAATTCCTCTAGCCTAGCGCGTATTTTTTCTTCCATTCTCGTATACTCCTCGTTTGGAATACGCCGATATAACCACCCCCTACGTTAGGGCCTCCTGAATAATTGGCAAGTGCTTTGTTTTCATCGGGCTAAATGGGGCCCGCTGAATAATGGACAAGTGCTTAATTTTCATTGGGTGAAATGTATTTTTGATGGTGTCATTTCCAAGGTTTCGGGGGTGATTCTCTCAAAAGCCTAGGAGGCGACTAACGATTTGAGGCACTTGCCAATTATTCAGTGAGCCCTATACTGGTTGTTTTCGTTGTTCCAGACTCTGTTGTCGAATTCGGGAGTTGGCTTTATGTCGGATGATTCCATCACTTTGGCGCATGGCGGCGGCGGTGGCGTGGCCGCGGATTTTTTGGAGGCCGAGATCCTTTCCCGGTTCGGTGACGGTGCGTTGTCGGGGCTGCCGGACGCGGCTTCGGCGACGGTGGGGGGAGCGGAAATCCTTTTTTCAACCGATAGCCATGTGGTGCAGCCGTTGTTTTTCCCCGGAGGGGACATCGGCGCGTTGTCGGTCCATGGAACCGTAAACGACATTTGCGTCGCTGGCGGACGTCCCAAACTCATATCCCTGGCGTTGATAATGGAGGACGGGCTGCCAATGGAAATAGTCGGGCGAATATTGGATTCCGTGGCGGAGGCGGCGAAAAACTGCGGAGTGGCTGTGGCGACTGGAGACACCAAGGTGGTTGGCAAGGGGCAGTGCGACAAGATATACATCAATACCGCCGGAATCGGGGAACGCATCCGGGAGTTCAATTTGGCTAAATCCAGAATAGAGCCTGGCGATGCCGTTCTCGTTAGCGGGACGATTGGCGAACACGGCATGGCGGTCCTGGCCGCCAGGGAAGGGCTTCCCTTGGAAAATGGTCCGGAAAGTGATTCGGCGCCGGTTTTGGGGTTGATGGAAACGGCCGCGGCTTTTGGAGACGCCGTGAAATTCGCCCGGGATCCGACGCGTGGAGGTGTGGCGGCGGTGACGAACGAAATGGTCGCGGGAACCAATTCCGGTGTCGGGCTGGAGGAGGCCGCGATTCCTGTCTCCAAGGCGACCGCGGGAGTCGCGGAAATGCTTGGGCTCGATGTGTTGAACGTGGCGTGCGAGGGAAGGGTTGTTCTCGTGTGCGACGCGGATAGCGCGGTCCCGCTCCTGGAGGCTTGGAAGCGCCTGCCGGAAGGCGCCAACTCCGCGGTGGTGGGAAAAATAACGGACAATGCCGGAGTGGTGGCCTTGGATACATCCGCTGGAGGGGTTCGACTTGTACTTCCTCCTGCCGGGGAGCTGCTGCCGAGAATATGTTAGGGGAGCCGGGAGAACCCCCGTTTTATCGGTGCGCTATTGGCTTTCGCCTTTTTGTGAAATTGTGCTAATATCCTTGATGGTTGGTTGGGCCAACTATCAGAGGAGAGCAATTAAGGAATATTCGCAATGTCTATTATTCGTATCGCCAACTACATATCGCCGAAAAGAGTGATGTTTTGGGAAAGTGTTTCCAAAGAGCGCGCTCTTAGGGATCTTTGCGCGCTTTCCCGCGATTCGGCGGGGGATTTGAACCTTTTCACCGAGGCGGTTTTCCAGCGAGAGTCGGTCATGTCCACCGGGCTGGGCATGGGAGTCGCGTTCCCGCATGTGAAAATCCCCTCTATTCCGGACTTCTTCGTGACGGTTGGAATTGTCCGGGGAGAAGGGGCCGAGTGGGATTCTTTCGACGGCTCGTTGGTTAACATCATCTTTTTGATAGGGGGGCCCGACGGGCAACAGGCGCGCTACTTGGGTATATTGTCCAAGCTCTCTCTGGTGGTGAAAAATCCTAAAACCAGGGACGCGTTGTCCTCCGCTTCCTCTCCGGAGGAGGTCGCGGGGCTTCTAGGAAAGTATTGAAATGGACCCCTCCACGCCAGGCATCATGTTGCTGACGCTTGGGATGGCCCTGTTCGTGGGCTATTTCTCGAAACTTCTGGTCAACAGGTTTAAGATTCCGGATGTGACGGGCTATGTAACCCTAGGGGTGGTGGGTGGCTTTTTCGTTCTAAGCCATTCGCCTGAAATCCTTGATTCACTGGACATAATATCGGACTTGGCCCTGGCGATAATCGCGTTCATCGTGGGGCACGAATTGCGCCGGGATGTCATCTCCAAACTTGGGAAAGCCATATTCCTCATAGCCGTGTTGGAGGCGCTCACCGCGGCGGTGGCTGTTTTTTCCGCGCTGTACTTCACTGGTTTGATGCCACTTCCAACGGCGTTGATCCTGGGTTCGATAGCTTCCGCCACCGCGCCGGCGGCCACCGTCTTCGTAATCCACCAGTACAAAAGCCAAGGACCGTTGACCTCGACGATTCTCGCCGTCGTCGGCATAGACGACGCCATAGCCTTGATCATCTATGTCTTCGCGTCCACCATGGCGAAAAATCTTTTCACCGGCAAGGAGTTTTCCTTGGCGGTTCTCGCCACTCCGGTGCTCTCCATATTCCTCTCGGTCCTTTTCGGAGTGGTGGCTGGCGCCATCTTTAGAGCGATATTCCGGCATGTCAGAAACAGGGACAAGTTGAGCATCGGGATCGCGGCGTTTCTTCTTCTCCTGATGGGGGGGGCCGAGAGACTTCATCTGTCCGAGCTCCTGTCGGTTATGACGTTTAGCGCGTTCATCACAAACACCACCCCGGTGTTGGCTCGGCGCTCGGGCGAGATAATCGAGGGCTTCACCCCCGTATTCATGCCGTTGTTTTTCATTTTCGCCGGCGCACACTTGGATGTCTCCAAAATTTCGGCGATTCTGGTGGCGTGCCTAGTCTATACCGCCGCCAGAGCGGCGGGTAAAATGGGGGGGGCGTCATTGGGGGCGACCCTCGGTGGAGCGCCGTCGGTGGTCCGAAAATTCACGGGACTGGGGCTTATTCCGCAGATAGGCGTGGCGGTGGCTTTGGCTCTGGCGGTCAAACGCGAATTCGGGGAGGCGGGGGGCGTGGCCGGACAAAAAGGCGCCGACATGGCGATAATCGTGATAAACATATTGTTGTGCTCCACAGTGATCACGGAGTCGGTGGGACCATTGCTAACCCGGTTCGCGTTGGTCAAATCGGGAGAGGCGAGGGAATCTTGAAACAAGAACAAAGGAGAAACGTCATGTATTTGCTGATTATCCAACTCTTCAAAAACGAATACAAAGAGGATCTGTATATGGCGCTGTCCAGCGCGGGGATTCAGTATTCAACATATTGCGACGGACACAACCTCGACAACGAGCTCAGAAACTCCCTCCCTCTATTCTCGGGACTTTTTAAAAGCCTTGAGGAAAAACAACGCTACGCCACGGTCTATTTCTGCGTGGCGTCTTCCAAAGAGCAGATCGACGCCGTTGCGGAGGGCTTTGAAATCGCCGGAATCGACTGGAAAAAAGAGGGTGTATTCAGAATGATCGCGCTCAAGGCGGAGATTGTTGTCGATCCCGAAATATCCGATGCCAGTTCCGTGCTTTGACGCAAGTCGGAAGTGCTGGCCCTGTCCCTAGTGGGACCGCATAGCGAACGGGAATCGGCGTGTAGCCAATCCGCGGCGCGACACCTCGGCGGAACGAGGTTTCAGCTGGCAAATGTTATCGCCCGATTTTAACGATGATTTTCCACATTTCCTCCGGAGAGGAACAAGAGAGCAGACGCTGGGAACGGGTTTCGTCGCCGAAATAGCGGGCCAGCTTGGAAACCATTTCCATGTAGAACATGCTCGCCTGGGCCGGTACGGCGGACATGAAAACCAAGTTCACAGGGTCGCCACCATCGCCGAAGTCCACCCCTTTTTGGGAGATCCCAACCGCTAACGTGAGCCCTCCGGCGTGAACCCCCCTGGCATGCGGGAACGCCAAGGCGCATCCAACCGCCGTCGATGCCATTGCCTCTCTTCTCATCAACGCGTCCTTGAATTCTTTTTCGTCCTCCACAAAGCCGGCGGCGTACGTCGCGCTAGCCATTTCAGCTATGGCCTCGGCATGGCCGGATGCCTTGAGGTCGGGAATCATCAAGGCCAGCGAGGAGAACCTGGCGATGCCTTTGTAGTGGGCGTTGTCGTTCTCCCGCCGCATTTGGTAATCCTCGTAAAGAAACCTGTCGCAAGTGGGGCATGTGACGCATTGGGTGGTGTTTCTCACGTTATGTCCTACGGCTACTGGGAGCCTCATGAAGCAACCATTGCAGACATTATCTATCATGGGAACGACGAAAAGCTCCCCTTTGGAGTTCAATCTTTCCATTTTGTAGACGATATCCGACGGCAAGGATTTTTTCATCTCCTCTATGTTCTTTTCGATTTCTTTCGAAAAGACGGGGGCGCTCTTAGTATCGCGGCGTAGAATGTCGTTTTCTCGCAACGCCAACGTCATATCCTGGAGTTGCAACAATTGATTGATGTATTTATTCATACTAGCCTCCAAAAGAGAAAAAATTAATCGGTCGGAAAGAAATAGACGGGGTGTAGGAAATTTTTTCAAGCGATGTTCAAACTATTCTTGCCACTAGTGGGGTTTTGTTTTCCTGTCACCCGGTGGCGAGCTCGTGGCGGCTATTTTGACGAACGCCGAGACGAGTTTCGCCCCTCGGAGGTGTGGTATCGAGCGGATTTCAGGGTGCCACTGCACCCCTATGGCGAAAGTTGATTCGCATAACTCTATCGCCTCTATCATGCCGTCCTCCGCGTCCCTGGCCGCAACCACGGCGTCGCCGGAACTGACCACATGCTCACCATGAATCGAGAGTATTTTCAGGCGGGGCGCGCCTAGAATTTTCCGCAGCGTCGTGCCTTCGGATATCTCCACCTCGTGCAGGAGCGAGCCGAGGATGCGGGGGAGATGCCGATGGTGCTTTTGGGGGTCGTTTTTATGGCTGGCTAGGGAGCCTCCGCGGCAGACTGCGAGCAGTTGCATTCCTCGGCAGATGCCTAGCACGGGAAGGTCGCGCCTCAAAGCCTCCTCAAGGAGCGTTTTTTCCGTTTCATCCCGGACTAGGTTGAACCTTCCAGAGGCGTCGTCGTCATCGCGGTGGATATCTTCGCCTCCAGAGAAAAGGACACCATCCACATCGCCTAAAATGTCTTTCCCGACCCCGGGGCGCGCCACGACAACCTCGGCGCCAGCCCGCGCCAACGCCAAGGAGCACGACATGGCGGAAAAAACGTGCACTGGAGAGAGGGAATCGGAGACCGATAGCGCCACCCGCACGCCCCGTTTGCGCTTGAGTCGTCGCGTGGCCAGCGTAAGAACGAAAAGCGGCGGCGTCAGCAGCAGGGCCATCAAGTGGAGTGGCCATTCGAGAGGACGCGGTGTGGCCATCGCTTTATTCCGTATCCTCCGGAGCGCCGCTTTTCGCCGCTCCTGTAATCAGTGCTTCCGGCGAGATTTTTCTCTTTTTGACGAACGCCGCCAAGGGGTATAGGAGCCCCAGCACGGGGAGCGGGTCTTTCTTGTCGAGCAACTCGTCCACGGCTCCTCGGGTGTGTTTCACGACATCTTCCACGGCTTTCAATCTATCCAGTGGATTTAGAGCCCTCGCTAGGTTGTCGCTGAATTTGTCCAGCGCTTGGAAATGATCCTGTTTGAGATCCTTTTTCAACTCCTCCAAGGACTGCTTTATGGCGCCTCTAGTGTCTTTCGCTTCCATGAATTCCTGGAGCGCGAGCATTACGACTAGACACGGATTAACCGTTCGCACCTGTTTCGTCTTGGACTTGACCGGTTCGACGTGTCCGTCCACCGCCAGTCTGAAGAGCAGATAGGGGTATTCCAGCCCGGACTCGATGGATTGCCCCAACCCTCCCCAAAATCTCGGATTCACCTCTATCAAATACGGATCGTTTTTCCCGTCCCATCGGAAATCTATTTCCGCGACACCATGCCAGTTGGCTAGCGAGAGGACTTTTGCGCCCACCTCTTCCATGGTGGAGGCGTCAACGGTTTCCCGTACCGCTCCCATGCCGCTTTTCCTCGGGTACTCGAGAATGTTGTGGTACGTCATTGACGCCCGCAACTCCCCGCGCTCGAACAGAAAAGTGGAGCAGAAGTCTTCTCCGGGAACGGCCTCCTGCAGAATGGCCAGGTTTTTGCCGGAAAGATGGAATCGCTTGACATCGCGGTTGAAGCATTCCACCGTCTCTTCGGGGGAGTTCACTTTGTGCAGACCTATGGCGGCGTTGCTGTCGGACAACTTGAGAAACGCCGGGTATCGGAAGTCGGCGGCGATGTCGGCGATTGGGTCTTTTTTCTCCACGACGGCGGTTTTAGGGATGTTGATACCGTGTTTCAAACAGAATTTGGACAAGCTGGCTTTATTGCCAAGGAGGTCGATATCGTCCTTGGCCGGCAATGCGGTTTTCGCGATTCCGTCGAAACGGTGGATATGCTCCGCCACGACGAAGGAACAGGTGTGCAGGGGCATTAGCACCAGGTCAACGTCGGGGCCACCGTGCTTTTCACACACCTTCACCAACGCGTCGATGAATCCTTCCGGATCCTCGTCGGGGTCGGGATAGGTGAAGGATTCCTTGGAGTAAATCGAGAAATTCGTCCCGGCCAAAGGAAGACTGTCTCCCGTTATAACTTCGACACCATGCTTGCCTAGGCACCTAGCGGCGGCCAAGGTGTTCCACGCCCTGGCGAAAGTGAGCACGCATTTTTCCACGCGTTTTCCGTCCTTGGACATTATGAACCTCCGATGTTATGCGGTGAACCCTATTTCGATCCAGGCTTTTCCACGGGGATGCCTTTGGCGCAAAGAGGGCAGGAGGATGGATCGTACGTCTCTAGTTCCAACTTGGCCAGGCTTTTGAAAGGCGCGTCGAACCGGGCGTTCCCTCCGCTTCTGTCCACCACTACTGCGATTCCCACAACTTCCGCCCCGGTTTCCCGGACCAGATCCACAGTTTGCTGGACGCGCCCGCCACGCGTGACGACATCTTCGGCCACGAGGACTTTTTCCCCGGGTTTCAAGTGGAATCCGCGCTTCAAGACCAGCTCCCCGTCCTCCTTGTCCGCGAATATCGCGCGGACACCGAGAGCCTTGGCGACTTCGTGCCCCACTATGAGCCCTCCTACCGCTGGCGAAATCACGGTTTCGATATCTTCCCCGGCGAATTTCGCGGCCAGTTCCGAGCAATACCGCGTCGCCAAATCGGGATGTTGAAGCAGCAATGCCGCCTGGAAAAATTTACCGCTATGGAGCCCGCTCCTTAAGACAAAGTGCCCGTCCAGTAGCGCTCCCGATTCCTTCAACCCCTGCTCCACCCAGTTGTTTCCGCTCGCCATGGCGATCCTTTCGATTGATTGTTTGAAGTCCTGTCTACTGCTCCGGCCCCCGCCGGCGACAAGACGATAGCACTCGGCAACATGCGAATCAAGTCCGCACCAGTCCGTCTCAGTCCGTGGAGGGCTTTCCGGACGGTTCCGCGGGTCTCGCGTTGTTTTCCCGCTGACGCCTTTTTTTCGCGCCCATCACGAGGAATACCCCTCCCGACATGTTGAATCCTATTATAATCGCCGAAAAGAGGAGGGGAACCCCAAGAGCGGCGCCGTCGGCGGCTCCGGCGGCCGACAATATTTTTTCTATGACGACATCCCTTGTGCCTGTTCCGGATGGTGTCAGCGGTAGCGCGCCCACGGCGTTGCCAAGAGTGGTGGCGAGAATATATATCCCCTTGGGTATATCGGTAACACCAAACCCCCGGGCTATGCAATAAATCACCGCCGACAATTGCAGATGGATGAACACCACGCTCATTCCCACGGCCTTGAGTAGCACCGGCCACGAATCGCGGAACGCGTCCATCGCTTCCATCATGCGGGACGGGGCCCCCCGCGTCAGCTTGTCGGCGAACGCGATGAGCGCGGAGACTCCCCAAAATTTCTCCAAAGTCCTATGGAAGGCGAAAAAAATCGCCGCGCCAACGCCAACGACGCATCCCGCCACCAACACGCGGGTGGCGAGCGCCGTGAATCCGGACAGAGACCCTAGAAATTCCATCGACGCCAGCCCGGCGCAACCCGCCAGTGCGAAAAGAGCTATGACTCCAAGCAAGCGGTCAACAAGTATGGTGAACACGCCGGAGAGCTTCCTCCCTTCCGGAACGCGTTTTGCCACGAACGCCGCTTTCACCACATCCCCACCTAACGACCCGGGAATAACCAGCGAGAAGAAAAATCCTTGCATCGTCAGCGACAACGTGTCGAAATACGATATCTCCGCCTCCTGGACATCAAGCAGCATTTTCCATCGCAACGCCGCCACGCACAAATGCCCCGCGTAAAGCGCTACCGCCGGAATCAGCCAGACAATATCAAACGACCTGAGGGCCTCGGAGAGCTTCCCGGCCTTGCCAGCCACCAGCCAAGTTATGATACCGGCTGCCACGGCGAACCGCAATATGAAAAAAAAGAGATCCTTCGCTTTGCTTCCAGCGGACATTAGCCTCTCCAAAAACTTGCGTGGTTCAATCCGCCGCGCGGCGGTAGCCGACCACCGTTGACTTTCATCCGGCGCGTCCGTATATTGGGCGCGGCGGATGGACGGTATTTGGAAGGTAGGGCTTAACGGGGAAATCGCAAGTGCCTCCAAAAAATCGCACCGCGTCCGAGGAAAGTGCGAGGATATGCCGGCCCGCACAGCAATTAGCTCGCTTCCAGGACGCATAGGGAGACCTTTTCATCATGTTGGACGGACGAAAACCCGAACTTATGGCTCCAGCGGGAGACAATGCCTCTCTAGCCGCCGCTTTGAGATCTGGCGCCGACTCCGTTTATTTCGGCGTTGGCAAACTTAATATGCGCGCTGGCGCCACCGCCAACTTCGAGGAAACGGATATTCGGTCCGTGGTCGGAAAATGCCACGCCGCCGGGGCCAAGGCCTATCTCGCCCTTAATACTGTCGTCCGCGACGACGAGCTTCCCGAGGTCGAAAGGCTTTGCGGAGTGGCGGCCGATACCGGTGTGGACGCGGTTATCGCGGCCGATCCCGCGGTTGTCGCGGCGGCTCGAAGGAGGGGGGTGGCGGTCCATGTGTCCGTTCAGGCTAACGTGACCAACCTGGAGGCGGTGAAATTCCATGCCAACCATGCCGACGCGGTGGTTTTGGCGAGGGAACTTTCATTGCGCGAAATCCGCGGAATCGTCGATGGAATAGAACGGGAAGATGTCAGGGGGCCATCCGGGGAGCTTGTCCGCGTCGAGTTGTTCATTCATGGCGCTTTGTGCGTCTCTGTCGCGGGGCTCTGCCACATGAGCTTGGCGACGGAAAACGTCTCGGGAAACCGGGGGGAATGCCGGCAGACATGCAGGAGGCGCTACCGGGTCGTAGATGAGGAGACGGGACAGGAACTGGCCATTGACAACCACCACGTCATGTCGCCCCGCGATTTGTGCTGTGTGGGCGCGCTGGACGAAATCGTCGATTCCGGAGTCTCCATCCTGAAGATAGAAGGTCGCGCGCGTTCCGCGGACTACGTTCAACTCGTGACGGAGGTTTACCGCGAGGCCTTGGACGCCTGCCTCGACGGCTCGTTTTCCAAAGAGAAAGCGGAAGAATGGGAGCGGCGGTTGGAAAAAACCTTCAACCGCGGTTTCTGGAAGGGCGGATACTACTTGGGACGTCCTTCCGAGGCGTGGGCGGCGGCATCCGGCAACCAAGCCCCGGAACGGAAAACACACATCGGAAAGGTAACGAACTATTTCAATAAAATAGGCGTTGTGGAAATAACGCTCGAGGCGGGGGGGTTGGATATCAGCGACGAGTTCGTCGTTGTCGGGCCCACAACCGGTGCGCTGCGTGCTAGCGCGGCGAAAATTATGCTTGATGGTGTCACCGTCAACGGCGCTGGCAAGGGCGATGTCGTTTCGATGGAACTTCCGCGGAAAGCGCGGCGCGGCGACAAGGTTTACAAACTGGAGCGAAAATGGGAATGAAGAACAATATGCCCTTGCGTCTGGGAGCCGCCGGGGCGGTCGCCGCGGTTTGCGCGGTGTTGGCTGTATGGTCTTCGAGGTGGAGCGGGGGGAGCGCTGCGAACACGCCCGCAACTGGTGATACCCCCAACGCTCCCAATACCGCCGACCTGATTGGGGAGTGGCGCGCCGCCGTCCTGGCTGGAGAGCCGATTCAAGCTATATCCTTGGCGAAACGGGCAATCGCGCCAGCCAAGCCAAAACCACCCTACCAGGTCGAAGAAGCCTTGTGCGCGGATAACGGAATTAACCCGGCATATCTTCGCGCCGGATTCAATAAATGGGACTTCCAATTGTGGAACGACGCGCTTTTTTTCAAAAAACTATCGGACGACATCATAGCGAAGGCGAAAGGACGTGATCCCGTTGAAGCTCTGTTCGACGCCGTGAGGGCTCGAGTGAAGCCTGTCGAATCCTCCAAAGGGGCGGTCCTCTGGCCGAGAACTATCTGGAGTCTCGGAGAGGGGTTCTGCGACCGGCAGGCCTGGGTGCTTTGCGAACTGGCTTGGCAGGCGGGCTTCGATACAGTGGTCGTCTACCTCAAGGAACCGGGAAAACCTTCTCCACATACGGTTTGCGAAATATGGGGACCTAAAGGGGAGAAGTGGTTGGCCGACCCGTTTTCAGGGAAATTGCTGAAAGGGCGGTCCATGGCGGATTTGGCCGGGAATCCGGATTTGGCGGAAGAAATCTGGCCCGAACGGAAGGATTGGTGGAACGCGGTGGCGGGAGCCGTTCGCCTGATTCCAGCGTACCCTCAGGATTTTTGTTGGAGAAATCAAGCGTTGTCGGCTATTGTCACCAACGTCCTTGGGGACGATAGTCCACGCTTCGGAACACCTCCGTGGAAAAGAATCCAATTATTGTCCGCTTTAACCGGACACCCCGCATCCAAATTCCAACTCTGGCCCTATCCGTTCCGTCTTCTGCGGGCGCAAATGGCAAGAAGCGCGGCTAAAGTACGGAACGGACACCCTGGAAAGTGAATTTCCCCGTTGATTTCCGTAAATCCTGCTCTATCTTTCCTGTTCGCAACGTGTCGGCAAGGTGTTTCTCTTGTTTTGCGGGAGTTCGCAATGAGAATGTCGCATTTGGTGGGTAGGACTATGCGGGAGGATCCGCGGGACGCCACTTGCCCCAGTCATAGATTCCTTATAAGAGGGGGATACGCCAGGCAGGTCTCGGCGGGGATTTTCTCCCTTCTGCCTTTGGGGAAAAGGGTGGTTGCGAAGATAGAAGCCATCGTACGGCAGGAAATGGACGCCCTCGGCGCCCAGGAGGTCCTCATGCCCGTTGTCCTCCCGGCGGAGTTGTGGGAGGAGTCCGGGCGCTATCAAAACGTTGGCCCGGAGCTGCTGCGCTTCCGCGACCGGAACGATAAAAACATGCTCCTGGCTATGACCCACGAAGAGGCGGTTGTACACCTCGCTAGAACCGAGATTAATAGCTACAAGCAGCTCCCCGCAACTCTCTACCAGATTCAAACGAAATACCGCGACGAGGCTCGCCCTCGCGCCGGCTTGATAAGAGTCCGCGAATTCACTATGAAAGACGCCTACAGCTTCCACGCGTCATGGGAATGCCTGGACGAATTTTACGAGAAGGCGCGGGAAGCCTACATCCGGATATTCGAACGCGTGGGACTTGACAATTGCCTTTGCATCGAGTCCGATCCGGGAATGATGGGGGGCGATGTCGCGCATGAATTCATCGCGGTGGCTGATTGCGGGGAGGATGTGGTGTTCGTATCCCCTGACGCTTCCTACAAGGCCAACCGGGAAGTCGCCATGGCCGCTTGGAAATACGAGAAATCGGACCCGCTCCCTCTCGAGAAGGTCCCCACTCCGGGAAAGCAATCCATAGAAGAGGTGGCGGGGTTCCTGGGCGTCGGACCGGAAAATACGGGGAAGGCGGTGTTCTACACCGATTCCGACGGCAATTTGGTTTTTGCCATGATTCGAGGCGATTTCGACGTGAACGAAAGCAAGTTGCGGAAAATCCTCGGTGTCGCGGAACTCGCGTACGCCGACGACGAGGCGATCAAGGCCGCCGGCGCCGAACCGGGATTCGCCTCCCCTATGGGCTTGGACCCAGAGAAAGTGAAAATAGTGGTTGACAACTCGATAGCGGGATCCTCCAATCTCGTCGTCGGCGCCAACGAAAAAGATTTCCACTACAAAAACTTCAACCTGGACCGGGACCTTCCAGATGTCGAAACCGTCGATATCGCCCTCGTCAGGGATGGCGACCCTTGCCCCTTGACGGGCGCTCCCCTGAAAGCCCTCAGGGGGATCGAGGTGGGTAATATCTTCAAACTAGGAGTCAAATATTCCGAACCGATGAACTGCCGATTCCTCGACTCCAACGGCAAGTCCCATCCCATGATTATGGGGTGCTACGGACTCGGCGTCGGAAGAGCTATGGCCGCGGTCGTGGAGCAGTCTCATGACGAATGGGGACCGATATGGCCTCTCTCCATCGCGCCATTCCATGTGCATATATGCGCTCTCGACCCGGCTAAAACCGGCGTCAGGGAGACCGCGGACCAAGTGTACGAGGCGCTAACCGCCGAGGGCGTGGAAACAATTTACGACGACCGGGGAGCCAAAGCGGGAGCGATGTTTAGCGACGCCGACCTCGTAGGGGCCCCACTCCGGATAATAATCTCCCCGAAAACCCTGGCCGATGGGGAGGTCGAACTCAAAAAACGCGGGGAAAAAGAGGGCGAGCGCATCCCCTTGGATGCACTGATTTATGTGGTGAAAACAAGATTGAATGGGGCCTCAGACCCTCGAAAATGAGAAGTTTGAAAAAACTTGTTTGCATTTTTCATGGAGGGTGCTCTATTACAATGTCTTGTGATGTATTTGGCGATGCTGAATGGTCGGTGTCGTGAAAGAAAAGGAAAAGGAGAAGGTGTTCGGTCGGAGGGTGGTTGACCTCCGTCCCGGGGCGGAATTTTTGGGAATATAGGGACTTCCAAGGAGGAGACTCATGTCTATCTTTAACAAGATTCTGAACATTTTGATGTTGTTGTTGGCGATTACCGCTGTCGTTTTCGGGGTGATGCTCTTTCAAAAGCGCGAGGAGTTGAGGAACCGTGGCGACTATATGGCCGATATTATCCACAAGGTTTCGAAAACCTTGGACGATACTAGCGGCACGGAGATCAATAAGAAGCTGGATCCGACTGTCAGCGTTGTCGCTAATCCTAAGGCGTCGGGATATTCGCTTTATCACGATAACTACGCTCAGTTGGCTACGGTCCTGAAGACCTTTGAACAACAGGCTAAGGCCATTGTTCAGCAAAAGGATACCTTGGGCGACACCCTGCATTCGGTAATGGTTGGACTCGAAATTCCAAACCCTGACAGCTTCGCGGCTGTCGAGTTCCAGACCATCGACAAGTATGCCGCCAAGGACGAGGAATTGCTGAAAGTAGTACAGCAAGTTACCGAGCGTGACAATACTATTATAGCTAAGATCGGCGAGGCCGCTTCCGCAATGGGATTCTCCGTCGATGGCGAGGGAATAAAAAGCTTGGAAGACTACGCCACTCCGCTTGGTGATTTTGTTTCCAAATCACAGGCACTGAAAACACGCTGCGATACTTACGCGGAACATATTCAAGAGGTCTACGGTGTGTGGGAGCTCACCGCTCCTTCGCTCGATGGTTCCGATTACGCCGACGCGTTGTCTTCCGCCAAGGGCGAGATGGATTCCAAGAAGGCTGATTACGACCAGACCAAAAAAGATTTGGCCGCGGCTAGAGCCACCATCGAGAAGCTGAATCAGAAAATCACCGACCAGATGGAGAAAATTGCTGCCCTGAATAAGAAGATCGACGGATTAAAGAAGAAGCTGGCTGAATTTATAATGAAGCAGGGTAACAAGACTATCAACTTCGTCGATTTGCTGGAAGGCAAGGTTTTGGAAGTGGACAAAAAGTGGGGTTTTGTTGTAATCAATCTCGGCAAACACAACAAAGTGATGGTCCCAGGAAAGAAGCAAAATCAAAAGAAAGTAGAAAAGGATGTGGCTTTGCCTGAGGATAGGAGAATGGATGTCGCCCGCGGGGACAATTATATCTGCCAAATCAAGATTGTGGATGTCAACGATAATTGCGCTATTGGCGATATCGTTCCTGGTACCATGAAGGGTGATGCCGTAATGCCTGGCGACAAGGTCTTCTTCGCTAGAACTCCAAAGTTCAAAGAGGAGAAGGAGGGCGCTGGCGAGGGTGCGGCGGCGGCATCGGAAGAAGAGGCTGCTACTCCGGAGGCGGCTGAAACCGAGCCCGCTGCTGGTGATGACGCGGGTGGCGATGATGCCGCCACTGACGATCTGGGCGGCGATGATGAACTGGGTGGATTCTAAGAGGAGGACTGCTCAATGTATAAGTCAGCTGTTTTTTTTACAACTACGTTGTTGGCCACCGCGTTGCTGATTACGGTCTTGGTTCTCCAAGTCTTGGAGATGAAGACTTACGAGATGCTCTTTTTCGCGCCGAAATAATGGCGGTGGAATAATAATCTTGGTTCACAGCCGCTCTATACCATGGAGCGGCTTTTTTTGTTCCAATACTGTGGACGGGGCGAGATCCCTTTCCATAAAGCTGGAACGGTGCCCACGGCATGGAAGGGGCCTACCCGAGGAACGACGGGCCTGGGTATCGGACAACGTGCGGAATTGACCTAGGATAGGGCTTGCTGAAAAAGTCGAGAATGGGTTAGTGGCTAGGCAATGAGCCGACGGCGTATAGGCATACTCCGAGGTGAAATTAACGCCGCCAATGACCCATTATCGGCTTTCGAGGAATTGGCAAGTGCCTCAGATTGAGTAGAAAAGAGTAGTCGTCTCCAAGACTTTTGGGAGGTCTGCGCCCAAGCGGAGCGAGGGCGCCTTTGAAACACACGAACGTGTGCTCCCAAAACCTTGGAGATGACACCATTGAAAAGGTATTTAACCCAATGAAAATAAAACACTTGCCAATTATTCAGCGGGCCCTAGGATATCCTGCTTTTCTTTCAAAGGAGATTGTGGACAATGAAAATCGGATTTATCGGTGGTAGTGGAATATACGAATTGAAGGACGAGTTGAAGAACCGTTCCTCCATCAATGTCGACACACCCTTCGGCGAGCCTTCCGACGCGTTCGTGCTCGGCACTCTTCGGGGAATGGATGTCGCCTTTCTGCCTAGGCATGCTCTCGGACATCGACTCCTCCCAAGCGAATTGAACCACAGAGCCAATATATTCGCTATGAAAAAACTGGGGGTAACCCATATCGTCAGCCTCTCGGCGTGCGGTAGCTTGAAGGAGGAGTTGAAACCAAGGGATATTGTCGTCGTGGACCAGTATTTTGACCGCACCAAGCGCTCGGCCGACCATACATTCTTTGGCAACGGCATCGCCGCCCATATCGCCTTCGGAGATCCCGTCTGTCCGGAATTGTTTAACCTGCTCGCGGAAGTCGCGGAAAATGTTGTCTCGGATAATACTCTCCAAGTCGCCGTCCATAAAGGGGGAACCTACTTGAACATGGAGGGACCAGCCTTTTCCACTAAGGCCGAGTCCAATGTTTACCGGCGTTGGGGAATGGATGTTATCGGCATGACTAATCTCGCCGAAGCAAAATTGGCCAGGGAAGCGGGAATATGTTATGCGACTTTGGCCTTCGTGACCGACTACGATTGCTGGCACGAGGAGCATGACAGCGTGACCGTTGATATGATAGTCGAAAATTTGATGGCGAACGCCGATACCGCGAGGAAAATCGCGGTCGCCGTGTGCGCGGCCGCTCATGAAGGCTTGGAACAAAAATGCTTCTGCCCGGACGCGCTTAAAACCGCTGTTATTACCGCTCGGGATAAAATTCCGCAGGAAACGGCGGAAGCATTGGCTCCGATTCTTCCTTGGACACCCTAACACAGGATTCCGGAAAGCATGATTTTCCTACAACCATGGATCTTATACGCAATTCCATTGGCTTTCTTGCCAGTGGCGATACACCTGATGAACCGGATGCGACACCGAGTGGTCCGCTGGGGAGCCATGATGTTCCTACTCAAGGCCGCGAGAAGCTCCACGCGGATGTCGCGGATAAAGTGGTGGATGATCCTCATCTCCAGAGTCCTGGCGGTGCTGGCCTTGATCGTGGCTCTCGCCAAACCATTGGCGGGGGGATGGCTCGGGTGGAGGCTCGCAGGAGATCCCGATTGCGTTATGCTTCTCCTCGACAGGTCGGCGTCAATGGGGGCCAACGCCGCTCCGGGAAAAAGCAAACGGGAACGGGGATTGAAGCTTGTAGCCGACGCCGGCGCCAAAATGGCGGCCTCCTCGCGAAGAATCCTTATCGACAATGCCTTGCTCGTCCCGACGGAAATCCCGGGATGGGATGTGCTCGACCAAATGGATGCGACCAAATCTTCCCAGACCGCGGCGGATATACCGGCCATGTTGAGAAAATCCCTCGATTACGCTCTCGAAAACCATCCTGGACGCATGGAAGTCTGGGTCGTATCCGATATGCAATATTCTAACTGGAGACCGGAAAGTCTGGATTGGGCCGAATTGGATTCGGGATTCGCGGCCCTGCCCACCAAGGTGGCCTTTAGAATTCTGGCTCTGGACGCTCCCGCATCCGGTAACGCCGCGTTGACTTTCGAACGAATGACCGTCAAGCCGGAAGGCGATGGCAAACTCAATCACGGAATCGTGGTCGACGTGCGTGGCAATAACGCGCAATCCGGGGAAATCCCGCTGACCGTCCGCATGGCTGATGGCTCTTCCCACCAAATCCTCGTTAGATGCGAGGGCCGCGCGATGAAAACTTATTTGCCCGTATCCCGCTCCGATACCAAAAAAATTTGTTTCGGAAGCGTCTCGCTACCGTCGGACACCAATCCCGAGGATAATACCGTCTTTTTCGTCGCTTCCCCTCCAGTGCTCGAGGATGTGTTGATCGTGTCGAACGATTTGACATCCACTCGTATTTTAATCGCGGCCGCGGCGCCGGAAGGGGAGAAAGCTTTCCAGAAATCTGCGGGACTCTCCTCCCTTTCTCAATTCAATCACTCCTCCTTGACGAAAACGGCGTTGGTGGTTTGGCAACTACCATTCCCGAATGGCGACGCGTTGAAGCGGCTGAGAGACTTCGCCAGTGCTGGCGGAGTCGTGTTGTTCCTACCTCCAGCGACTCGTGGCGCTTCGACATCTAATGGAATCCACTGGGGCGCGATTGAGTCGTTCAACGGGGAAAAAGGCGGCGCCTTGCTGGTGGGGGATTGGAATCGGCGCGAAGGCCCCTTGGCAGACGCTATCTCGGGAGAGCCTTTGGCATTGGACGACCTCCGCATCCTTAAGGTCAGACGCATTGCGGGCGTGGAGGATATGGAGCCTGTGGCCACGGACTCCGAGGGCAAGTCTTTGATCGCTAAAAAACAGATTGGCGATGGCGTCTTTTACTTCTGTTCCACCCTGCCAACGGAAAAGTGGTCTAACCTAGGGGAGGGACTCGTGCTTGTACCTTTCATGAGGCGTTTAGCCAACTTTGGCGCTCGCCGTCTAGCTAAAGCTTCCTTCAGAAAATGTGGGCAATGGAAACCAAAAACGGATACGGCTGTACGATTGTACCCCAAATCCAAGGAAAATTCGGAGGTGGGCGGAATCCCTGTCGCCGCGGGGGTTTTTCAAGCAGCTAACGAAACCGTCGTGCTCAATCGTCCCAGCATAGAGGATGCCTCCGGAGTCCTGGAGGAAGGCGTGGTGAAACGCCTTTTGAAGTCAAATAGCGTGAGCATGTTTCACGAGGCCGGTGGCGCGTCGGCAGGAGGTAAGATGGCAGACCTATGGTGGTTTTTCGTGGTTGGTGTCTTGGCTTTCCTAACCTTGGAAGGCCTGCTTTGCCTCCCGGGACGCTTTGCCGGAGAACCCTCCTAATTGATTGCGGAAATTGGTGTCTTGAGAGCCACCCGCGACGGCGAGGCTTGGCTGTAATCCTAAAAGCGGAGAACATAATGGACGAAAAAATGAAAATGGCGGAGGTCGATTTCGAATGCCTTGAAAAAAAATGCGACGGGGTGGTCGCGTTCAACTTGGCGGATGTGTTGAACCCGGAATTCCAGGCGATATGCCCTAAATGCCACGCATCCTACGAGTTCGATGATCAATTGAAGGGCAAGTTGGGAAAATTCGTGGAGCTTATAAAAGCCGTACGAGCCGCGGAGGATATTCTAGGCAATTGCGATGTCGCCGTCAATGTCGATGGAAAGTCCGTTAAAATCCCTTACGTCCTCTTGTTGACACGACTGAACACCATCGTCTCCTTGTCCGTGGACGACAAAAAAGTCGATTTCCATTTCCGAGTCGAACCAGCGTCGCCGGATACCTTCAAATGAAATAGGGCTGCCTCGTCGCCAACATGGGAGTTATGGGACGTTATGGGAATTATGGGATTGACGGCAACGCACTGCCTCCCGTCCTAGGTCTTGCTTCCTGCATCCCTCTCACCCCTTCCCCGCCACCGCCCCATCCGCCTTCGCCAAGGCTACGGCGGGACAAGCGGACTCACGGACTCACGGACTCACGGACTCACGGACTCACGAGGGATCATGATTAACCTGTCCCTAAGCCACCGTCGGCGTTCTGCTTGTCGGTGGAGACTCTTGAGTATATCACGCAATCCATAATGAATCCTTGGCGTTCAATAAACGAACGCTTTCTGAACGGCGATTTCCCAGAAATTGCCAGCCTCGAAAAAACGGCTGTTTTTCAAGACCCTTTTCTGAACGGCTGAAAACCGATTGTCATCAAACCGCTTCCACTCGGATTCTATTGCCAAGCGATTCCACGGTTGTCATTTTTTTCAACGCCGTTTTTTTGGCGAAGGGAAAGGGTTTTCGACACTTGGAAGGCGGAAAGCGTTCGGTTGGCCAACCAAGCGCGTCACCCGCCATCCGCGTCCAATTCAGCGCTCGACAGCACCTCGACCTTGCCTCTCGCGCCGAGGAGATGGCATTTGCGGACTATCATATTCTCCTTTTCGCGTTCGTTGACATATGCGATTGCCTCGTCCGTCTTGCCGACAAAGAGCGAGTTGTCCTTGGTGTCGTGGATTTCCACGTTATAGTGCGGATAGGACGAGCGTTTCATAGCGTCTCGGATTTTACCAGATTTGATTTGCTTGAGGAAGTGGAGAATCGAGACGCAGACGCTTGTGTTCATCTTCTCGTAGATTTGGATTCTCCACGTTCCGCTACGTTCGCAATATCGTATTCTTATGAAATTGGATGGAGGCTTCATCAGCTCCAACAGTATCTCGTTGCGAGCGTAGCCCTCGAAGGCCACGACTTCGCCGTGCCTCCGATAGGTCTCCTCGATGTGGGATTGGGTCAATCCGAACAAGCGGGGGTGTCGGC
>WFSE01000089.1 GCA_015486135.1 Lentisphaeria bacterium | reverse complement strand
GGGGTGGGGGCGTCTCGACTGCTTTTCGTTTCCGAGGGCGATGATTATTGGGTGACTCCGAAAGATGTGGAGCCACTTTCAAAGCCCGGGATTCTAGTTAGGGGAAAAATAGCGAAAGCGTCTAAGGAGTTTCAGAAAGCAAGGTCTTTGCTTGCGTCCCAACCCGGGCTGGCCATGTTTCGTATGGAGCGGGCGGAAGGAATGTTGCTTGCGATTGGGGAGCGTGACGCTGGAGGAGCGTACGAACATGCGAGGGGGCTTTTGGACGAGGTTTTGTTGGCGCGGCGGAAGTTGGAGAAGTCCTTGGCGTCCAAAGGCGATGTCGTTTACAGGGGAGCGGTGTTCAAAAAAACTGTTTTGGATGCTCACTTGGCGGCGGGTCACGTTCTCTTGAAAAGAAAATTCTGGCTGAATCCCGACCAGATATGCCATACATGCCACGGTTCCGGAAAGGTGGAATGCTTGAACTGTCTCGGTAGGGGCTGGGAGAAAATTCCCTGCGCTTTATGTGGCGGTAGGGGAAGAGTTGTGTGCCCTATATGCAAGGGGAAGGGGTTCAAGGATTGCTCTCATTGCGGAGGAAAGGGATATGTATGGAAACATGGCGGAGGAAGATATTATTTCGGCACCGAGGTGGCTTATCCCTACGGCTGGAGCGACGCTCGCTTGGTTAATACCTACAGGGGAGGAGTTGTCATGGTAAGTTCGACCCCGCGGTTTTGTCCGGGATTCATAGGGAGTGGTGTCAATATCGGGGGAGATGGCGAGGCGGTGAAAGTGGTCTGTTCGGTGTGCGGGGGAACTGGAACCGTTTCATGTCCCAGGACGGTGGTATGTCCGCGGTGCCATGGAGCGGGGTATTTCGTGAAGAGATGCCATGTCTGTGGAGGTAGCGGAAAAATCTCTTGCCCCGATTGCGGGGGGAAGGGCTTTACTGGGGAGCCGAAGACGGTGGATTTGGATGTCAAACCGTCTCCTGTGGGAGGGGGAATAGGGGCCGGCATATCGACCCCGGTACCTTGACGGCCCTCTTTGCCTGGCCACTAACCCACTCTCGACTTTTTCAGTAAGCCCTTTCTAGGGCCTGTTTTTTTTGTCGGTCTTTATTTTCTTTCCGTCTTTGAAGGTTGTTTTTGAGGCGACCTTGCCGTTCCCGGCATACTCTATCATCACTCCGTTCCGCAATCCGTTGACGACGGGCACTTCCGTGGCAAGCGCTCCGTCCCCGTACCATTCCTTGATGGTTCCTTTGCCGTTTTTCACCTCCGCTCCAAGCTTTCCGCCCGGCTTGTAGTATTTAGCGCTGTCCAGCTTGCCTTTGATATAGCATTCCTCGCTGAATGGTGCCCCTTTCGGGGTCCAGGTTTTATACACTTCCTTGTCGGCCATCTCGGATTGAGCCTTCCTCTCGATCCGTTCCTCGTAGAGGGGGATCTTTTTCTTGTCGGAAATCCAGTCCCGCCGGGTGTATTTGATGGTTAGGGGAACCTTGTTTTTGATAACAATTTCAATCTCGCATTCGCAATAGTACGCGACATCCGTGATCTCCACTCCCGGAAGCGGTTTGTTCCCGACCATCATATTGGGGCTTAGGAATATCCTAGCCTTGCTGCCTAGGCCGTGTTTCCCTATTTCCTCCGGCTTTTGCTCGAACCGCACGAAAATCCGGTTTTTCCCTTCCTTGAGAGGGGACGGCTTCGAGTCAAACCCGCTGGCATCGTTCTCGGATATGTATTTCTTGCCGTTGACATCGATATGGATTTTATGCTTGTAAGCCGTGTAGTTGACGAAAATCCAATTTGCTTTTTCAGCTTCCGCGGCGAAGGCCGAACTAGCCACTACCGCGAAAATCAAGACCAGTGAATACCTTGTCATTGTTTATTTCTCCTGTGCTAGGGGTTGCTCCCGGATTGTAGCATGCGGTGGAGGGGAGTCAAGAGTGGGGGCCCGCTAGGCTTTCGGGGTGTGGTTGGTCCGCGGATCGCGCGGGTGGGCCGGGCTTGGCGTTGCATTCCCGGTGTCGTGGGGTAGATTGAGGGCTTGTTGTTATTGGCGAGGACAGGACATTCCGTTATATGCGGTTGGATATATCTCCCAAAAAAATATTGGTGTTGAAGCCCAGCGCTTTGGGCGACATCATCCATTCGATGCCGGCGTTGGCCGCGGTGAGGCGGCGTTTTCCCGACGCTGAGATTCATTGGGTCGTGGCGAAGGGGTTGGAGCCGTTGGTCGAAGACCATCCGATGATAGACGAGGTGGTTATTTTCGACCGCCGGGCGTGGAAACGCCGCGGACGTTTGGCCCGCAACCTTTTGGATACGGGGGCGTTCCTCAAAAAACTCTCCCGGAACGGATACGATCTCGCTCTTGATATGCAGGGATTGCTTCGGACGGGGCTGATGGCGAAAATGTCGAAAGCGCCGATGGTTCTGGGATTCCGCGGAGCTCGCGAGGGGGCGTCGCTGTTCTACCACCACCGGATAGCCGTGGATTGGAAGACGACGCACGCCGTTGACCGTTACCTCAAACTGGTCGAGCCATTGGGCTGCGATATATCGAAGGTGGAGTTTCCATTGTTTCCTTTCGAGCGCGACATCCCGTTGACGCGGGGATTGCCCGACAGATATGCGGTGATGGCGCCCTCCGCCGGGAAGCCCGCCAACCGTTGGCCGGCGGAGCGTTTCGGCGCAGTCGCTGCGGGGTTGGATATCCCGACAGTGGTGGTGGGAACCGATGTCGATGAGGAAATCGCGGAACAGCTTGTCGCGAATTCCGCGGGCAAGGCGGTTTCCATCACGGGCAGAACCGACATTAAAGGGCTTGCGGCGGTTTTGGCCAAGGCGGAGTTCGTATTGGCTAACGATACTGGCCCCGCGCATCTCGCGGCCGCTATCGGGACTCCAGTCGCCGCTTTGTTCGGTCCGGCGAATCCCGTGAGGACTCGCCCCTATGGCGCCAAAAATATAGTTATCCAAACGAAGGATCGGCCGCCGTGCAATCCATGCAACCGTAAGGGGCCGTGTCCGAGTTGGCGTTGTTTCGACAGCCTTACTCCGGAGATGGCGCTGGAGTTTTTGCGGGAGAAAAAATTCGGGCCCGCTGAATAATTGGCAAGTGCTTAATTTTCATTTGGTTAGGCCTGTTTTTAACGGTGTCATCTCCAAGGTTTTGGGAGCGAATCTCCCAAAAGCCTTGGAGCCGACTGACGATTTGTGGCACTTGCCAATTCCAGGAAAGCCGATAATGGGCCATTGGCGGCGTTAATTTTGCCTAGGAGTGCGAAGCACACCGGCGGCTCATTGCCTAGCCACTAACCCATTCTTGACTTTTTCAGCAAACCCAAATTCGGGGCAAAAAATTAGGCTGGTTCCTTACGGAGGCCGCGGGAAAAGCCAAATGCGGTGTCAGCGCTGTATCATGAATCCGATATTGTCGAAGTATATGGTTCCGGATACTGGGTGGTGTGAGTAGATCATAAAGCGGATTTCGAAGAGTTTTCTCATAGCGGGAAGGAATTTTTTTGGTATTTTGGTTGCTATTTTGGTTGGATTGTCGCTGTCCTGGCTGATTTTCGAGAGGGGAATGCCTTTTCCGAGTGGAATCCAGTAGGCGTTCTTGCTTTGCATTACGGGGGTGAGAATAGCGTCCTGGTCCGCTTTAAGTTTTTTGGAAACGAAGACCTCTCCCACGAGTCCGACGACATCTTCTCCATGGAAGTCGCGTGGGAACGAGTACATACGCAATGCGATATCGGCTCCGGTTTTCGGGGTGACGCCGGGAATTGTCACTGAGGCGACAGTGTTCTGGCGTCTAGCCGAGCGATCCATGTTCAATTTCCAAGAGGAGGCCATTTTCCCGAATTCGCCTTTGCCGCCTTCGAAAGTCCAAAAGACTTTATGTTCGGCTGTGGTTGCCACGGCTTTCAGGTGAAGGGGTGGGTCGTCTGGCGGGTCATCGATGGGGAGGTTTCCCATCCAGCCGTTGATGGTTATATGTCCTGGCGCCAATGGGAGGACTGTGAATTTGGCGGCGGCATCCCTCATGTCCAGTATCGACGGGGTTATCTTCGCTTTTCCCTCCGTTACTTTTAGTTTCAGTCGGCTAGTGCTTGGGATTGGGGTTCCATCTCCCATTTCCCTGTACACGGCCCAAGCCTCTACGGGTCTCCCCACGGGGACGGTTTTAGGGATAACGAAGCCAACATCGGGGTATATTTCTTTTTGGGGGGGAGGTGGTGTCGGTCTTTTCCCCGTTGGAGGGATTTCCAGGAGCAAGGCGCTGAACGGGGGGATGTCGAGCGAATTGGCGTTGTTGGGGAATCGCGCGTTTCCAGCGACGGGTTTTCTGCTCCACTGGGGCTTGTGGTCCATGCTGTTCCAGAGGTAGGAACGGTGCGAGAACAGGTGGGTTGCCACAGTGTCAGCCGGAGAGAATCCTTTGATGTTCAGTGTCGCTTTGGCCCAGGAGTTTCTGGAGAGGTTGACCAGCATGACGGCCAACCAGCCGTCGGAGCGTTTGGTTGCCACGGAACGAACCTTTTCACTGGAGGTTTTGGAATCGAGAAGCGCATCCCCCATGAAGCGGCGCCATAGCCAAAACGCCCAGAACTGGCTTTTGGGAATTATCCTGCCCTCGTCGAAGTGGAATATGCAATGGCCACCGGGCTCGTTTTTGTTCTGGGTGAAGATGTCCCACTGGTTCGCGAAAGTGACACCCGCCCTCATCATTTCCCCAACGAAAAGGCAAGTCCAAAGCCCATTTGTCATATCTCCCGTTTGCCTGTCTTCCGGGAGTTTGCAGTTCCATTCGGTGACCCCTATTTCTATTTTATCGGCTCTGTCGGGTACGTATTTTTTGATCATCTCCCTGATTTTCGCCACTTGCGCGGGGAATTGGAAAATATGGCCGAAGAGGGTTTTGTCATCGACCAAGCTGCGTTTTTCCGGGTAGTGGTGGAATGAGACGAAATCGACTAGGTTGCCTGAATATTTCAACATGCCTTTTGCGAATCCGCGGTTTATTTCGCCACCGGCGGCGCCTCCGACCTTGATCGCGGGATCGACGGCTTTCATGGCTTTCGCGAATTCCGCGAACCTCCTAGCGTATATTTCCCCAGTCATTTCCGAGCCATCCGGGAGGTAGTGTCCAAGTTCCCACTTTCCTTCCAGCTCGTTGCCAATCTCCCAATATTTCACTGCGTAGTGGTTTTTCTTGTTGGCCCAACGGACCCATTCCGCGGCCATCTTGTCGGTTCCCGAACCGGCGTTAACGGTGACGAGCGCCTTGGTTCGTATGGTTCCGGTAATGTAGTCTAGCATTCGTTTAACATCGAAATTGCCGTGGAAATCCTGCGCGGTCATGTCTTTGTTGACGCGGAATCCCGGGGCGTATCCCGAGTAATCGACGCGCCATTTGCCATTTACCAGTTTCGAGGTGTCGACTTTTTTTTGCAATTCATAGCCGCCCCCGCCGGGGAAATCGTAACGGACCCATTTCATCACACCGTTTCCGTTCCAGAAGTACTCGTCCGACCAGGAGCCGCCGGGTATGCGGACTAGTCCGGGTTTCCAAGCTTTGAGGAGTTTGACGGCGGTGGGGTTCCAGTAGCGGGTGGGGTAGTCCCACAACCCCATGTTGGTGCCTAGGAGCTTGCCGCGGTCCATCTTGTGGATGACTTTGGTCGCATCCACGTCCACTTCGATTTTGACGGGGGCGGCATGGACGGTGGCCACCGCCAGCATCAGCGATGCCGCTAGGCAAATGTTCTTGTAGCAGGGACGGGCCATTCTATCAAGCCTCCTAGTGGTGGGGGGCGGAGGGACGCTCCTCACACCTTTCCGCGTCTTTCCTCGAGTTGTTTTCTGATTTCGGCCATCTTTTCCGAGGTTAACGGGAAGAATGCGAAGATGAGTATTGCGATAATGGCTGCCACAACTGGCAGGGCTATGTAGCCTATGCGCATGTTGGTCAGGGATTCGTCAACTTTTGTTTTGGCGGGCGGGTTGGCCAGTTTCGGGAACGCTGGCGCGGCTACGGCCTTTTCCAAATCCGCGATAGATTTTTTGATTGTCTCCAAGGTTGTGTCCTCGTCGGCGCCCGCGGCGCCGATTTTGGCCGTGGCGGCTGAAATCGCGGTTGACGCGGAGGCGATTCCCTCTTTATCCTTCGGGAAGGCCGATTTCAGTTTTTCCGCTGCGGCTTTCAGAGAGGCGGCTGTCTTTTTGTCGCCTGCTTTTTCCGCGGATTTCGCAAGTTTAGCTGTGTTCTCCGCGATACTGGAGGCCTCGCTGTCGTTGGCCAGCAATATCCCTTTCAAGGATACTAGAGCATCGGAGAAACGCTTCGCATCGTCCTTGTCTTTTATGGAAGATAGTATCGCCGAGGACTCGAGGGCGTGGATATCTTGCAGCGCTTTTCCGGTGTCTTTATAGATATCTTGCTCCAATGCCGCAACGGCCTGGCTCGCTTTGGCGTCGCCACCATCGGAAATCGCTTTCTGGCAATTCTCAATCGCGATTTTTGCGGTTTTAACTCTTTCGAATTCGCCACCATTGAACCCGGTCATTGTCAGTAGGGGGCCCGACGCCATGAATCCGGCGCAGAAGCTCAATTTGAGGACCCACGAGAAGACGGATGCGAAGCTACCCTCGCGGCGCTCTTGGGTGTGCAATTCGTCATAGTCCACGACATCGGCCTGCATCGACGGGATCATTAGCCAGAGTCCCGCGTATCCCGCGCCTACGAAGAAGGAGTTTATCAGCATCCACCAAGGGTGCGCGGGATTGTTAGTCCACCAAGTTATCGCCGCGGAGAAAAGGACAAGCCCCATGGAGATGAACATACACTTGTTTTTTCCTATCCTCTCCGAGAGGAAGCGGAAGACCTGAATCATTATCAGGCTTGTTGCGGTATATATGATTGTGCCCCACCCCACGAACAACGATGCTATACCCCAGTCGCCGCCTAGAACGTAATAGGTGCCGACGTAGCGCCCGTATCCGTCGAACACGCTACATCCGAGCAAAAAGAAAACCGTGAAAACACAGAGGATGAGGAACGGCTTGCATGCGAGTGTTTCGCTAAGGCTTTTGAAAAGGTTTATTTTCGGCTGTTTCCGCGTCAAGTCGTGCTCGTAGTAGCGTTCCTTTACGAAGAAGGCCGGCAACGGTCCTAGGAAGAAGATAAGGGCCGCGATCGCTATGCTTATATAGCGCATCCCGTTTATCGGGCTCGGGTGTCCGTCGACGTGGAATATCGGGAGCATGGAAAGATACCATGCGAAGCCGTTTATTAGACTGAAAATGGTTTGGAAAATGCTTCGGATACTGGCGACGCGGGTCCGCTCGTTGTAGTCGGGGGTCATCTCCATCAGGAGGCTTTGGTACGGCATCGCCCAAATGGTGAAGCAAGTGTAGAATATGATTCCGAACCCTATGACCCACATCATAATCTGGGTTTGGGAGAGATCTCGCGGGAACCACCAAATCAAGGGGTATGTCAACCCCGACAGCACGCCACCGATGAGAATCCACGGTCGGCGTCGTCCCCAGCGGGTCCGGGTATTATCGGATATCCACCCCATCACGGGGTCGGCGACGGCGTCCCACAGGCGTAGCGACATGAGAATGATCGCCACCTGGTTGAAGGACATCTTCAATTCCATGTTGAAGACATTGTAGGCGATACTGACTAGCACCCATACGGAAAGGATGTCTATTGGGCCCGCTACGCCATAGATGAACTTCTGGAATATCGGCACTTTGTCTTCTTTGGCGACTATTGATGTTCGCTGATCCGTCGTTTCGCTTGTCATAGCGTTATCTCCTTTGCTTCCACGAGATTGCTGGGGGGCTTTCGTTATATTTCCGAGCGGAATTTAACACGCTACTGGCAAGAATCAAAGATATTGTAGGCAAATTGATAAAAGCGCCACGTCGTGGTATAGTCGCTTTAGGCGTATGAGATATTGTTTTTCATCCCGATGCGCCTCGAGGAGGATTGGTTATGAGGGTTGGAGTGACTGGGCTTGGCGGTGTTGCGGCGGGCATGCTGTGCGCGTCCGGGATGATGATGGGACACCAAGCCGTCGCTGACGGGGATGGAGCGGCCTCTAGTGTGTCCACCAAGAAGCCGAATATCATTTTTTTTATTGCCGACGACATGATGCCGTATATGTTCGGGTATCTTCCCGAGGGGCGGGGCAGGGTTTTGACTCCGACGATAAGCCGGTTCGCCAAAGAGGGGGTCATAATGGAGAACCAGCACATGACCTCTCCAGTATGCACCCCGAGCCGGTTCACTTGTCTGACGGGGCGCTATCCCAGCCGTTCCAAATTCCCTTGGTTCCTCGGGGAGCAGAGGAAGTACGACGGGCAGACCATGGTCCAGTGGACGACGTATATCAAATTGAAGCCCAAACGGCTAACTCCGACGTTGATGGACTACTTGAAGAAGGCGGGCTACGTCACTGGAATGGCGGGGAAGACGCATTTCATACACCCGTTGAACAAGGATTGGACCAAGCTGCCATATTCCTCGGACGCCCATGACCCTAAAGTTATAGCGACCGTGAAGAAGAACTATCAAGAGCTCAAGTCGGAGGCGTTGGCGTGTGGGTTCGATTACGCCGAGAGTCTTTATTTGGGAAACCCGATAGAGGTTGGTCCGCATGCGTTGGCGATGCACAACTTGGATTGGATTGCGCAAGGCGCGGTGGATTTTATCGAGCAGAACAAGGACAAGCCGTTTTATCTGTATGTGGCGTCCACGATCCCGCATGACAAGCTGGAGGCGGACAAGGCGTGGAACGCCGATCCTTTGGCCACGACGGACGGTTTTTTGGACAAACCGCTACATGTTTTACTGCCGCGTTCGAGTATCCCTAAGCGGATCGCCGAGTCCAACATCATATACACGTCCAACCGGCAATATGACGAGATAGCCGACATGTTGTGGATGGACGATCTTTTCGCCGCCATCACGAACAAGCTCAAGGAACTAGGGCTTGACGACAATACCATCATCTTTTTCTTCAACGACCAAGGTCAGACGGCGAAGGGCACCATCTACCAAGGCGGAGTTGGCGATCCGAGTTTCGTTTGGAAAAAGGGCGGATTCAAGTGCGGACATGTAAGCGACGCGTTGGTTTCCAATATCGATTTCGTCCCCACAATACTCGATATGGCCGGAGTCAAAGAGATGCCGGAGGGGTTGGACGGTAAAAGTTTCCTGCCCGTGCTTGACGGAGAGAAAAAGCAGGTTCACGATTCGCTCTATTTCGAGCTCGGATTCACACGTGGCGTGCGGAAGGGCAAGTGGAAATACATCGCTTTGCGCTATCCCGATTCGGTCAAGAACATGTCTTTGAAGCAACGCAAAAAGGTGCTCGCGGATTACGCGGCGGATCGGCTGAAGTACTACGGGGAAAAATGGCACGTCACGGATCCCATGGCGCCATTTAGCCATATCATGGCGGTGCCTGGCGGGGGCGACGCCGAAAAAATGTCTATGCGCTCCTATCCCGGCTATTACGACCCGGACCAGCTATATGACTTGGAAAAGGATCCCGGAGAGCAGGTTAATTTGGCGAAGAATCCCGAATACGCCGGGAAGCTTGAGGAGATGAAGAAGCTCCTCAAGAAATATCTGGACGACCTGCCGGGGAATTTCGCCGAATTCAAACAGAAATCCCAATAGGATATTTGGGGCCAGTTCCGCACGTTGCCTGATACTCGGGCCCGTCGTTCCTCGGGTAGGCCCCTTCCGTGCCGCAAGCGCCGTTCCGGCTTTGCGGAAGGGGTCCCCCGCCTTATTGAAATCCCAATTTGGGAACAAAAAAAGCCTGGCGAGCCAGGCTTGTGTTTCAAGTGTTATGAAGGACAATCACTTCTTGTCCTTCTTCTTTCCCGAGGCCTCGTCTTCCCAGTCGTCAATCTTATCTAATTTGTCATTCAACGCATCAACCTTCTTTCGTAGAGCTGAGAAGTCTTTTCCTTTGTCCCGCAGTTTGTCGATCTGGTCTTCAAGTTTGTCCGTTTCCTTTTGGATGGGAGCCCTGAGCTTGTCGGCCGCCTTGGCTAGCATCTTTTTCTCTTTTTCCAGTTTTTTCTTGAGGCCATCGTATTTTTTCTTGTCTTTTTGGGGGTCGAGTTTGGCCATCTTCTTTTCCAGGGACTCGAGTTTTTTGCGGTAGCGATCGAAAGGATTAACTGCGGGCTTTCCGCCAGCGTAAATAGGGAGTAGCCCCGCGAAAAAGAACAGCCACAACGTCACAAGTACCACTTTGCTTTTCATACCTAGCAACCTCCTCAAGTTGAACGAAAGCAACCCAACGTTAATACGGCAACGCCGACACTTTGAGCGCCAGCTCGTCTATCTTATAGTGCGTCCCCGGAAAAGTCAAGTCTCCAACTATTTCGGCCAGGGGTTGCATCACGAACGCTCTTTTAATGGCTTTCGGGTGTGGAACTTGGAGGGGGCCCGAGAAGACTGGCGCCTCCCCGAAGATGATGATATCCATGTCCAGCGTTCTGGACGCGGCGGGGTCGTGTTGTTCGGGGCGTCCCGCGGCTCTCTCCAGCTTGACGCACACGTCCCTTAATTCCTCCAGGGATCTCGGCCACTTTCCCGCCACGGCCATGTTCAGAAAATCGGGCGTTCCCGGATGGCAATCCACAGGGGGATATTTCCCTATGGACGATCGTCTCACATTCGAGAGACCGGCTCGCTCCAAAGCGTCAATGGCTTTGTTGAACGCCGTTTCGACATCGCCCACGTTTCCACCCAGTGAGAGGGCCGCGAGTGTCGTGGCGGTCATTTTCCTCCGCGGATGATTTCCGCTAGACGAGGGCCGATGTAGTCGCATATAAGATCGGTTATGGCTTCGTCGGAGAGGTCCAAGAAGAGGTCCGTTCCCTTGAACCCAATCTTCAATCCAGCGCCGAAATCGTGCCCCAAGGATAGTTCGGGTCGGGATTTCAAATCTTTTTTCAACTCGCCGAGGAAAAGCTTTTCCATCTTTTCCAAATCCTTGGCGCCGAACAATGTTTCGAGTTCCCCGGAGCCACCTTCCTCGAGGTGCTTCTTTTGCATTTCCACGATGAGTTTTCCCATGAGCTCCGGAGTCATGGATTCATCGACGCACGCCTTGACCACCCTCTGGAGCCGCTCCTTTATCTCCACCTCCAGGGCCAATGCGACATCGCGCGCCGCTTGACGGACGGCGGCTTCTCCTCGCTCGCGGTTGAATGCCTCGTCTTCTTTCGCTTTCTTGATGACGGCTTCTGCTTCCAGCTTGGCCTTTTCAACGATAGACTTCGCCTCTTTTTTTGCCTCCGCCAGGATGCGCTCTTTCTCGGCTTCCGCTTTCGCTACGCCGTCTTTTTCGATTTTATCCAACAGGTTTTTCAGATCTTCCGACATAAAACATCTCCAAGGTTGCTCTTTTCTTCGTCGCCCGCTTTTTGAACGGCCACAGGCGGGATTGGGCCGCTGATAGACGAGCAATACAATAATCAGTTCCGCGGAATTCGCAAATAGCGTGTTCGCATTCTTTTGCCGTCCGGCGAAATTGTCGGGGAGGGTTTTTGATTTGTCGTTTGGATTTCCTGAGGGTGACGCTACATTCCCTCCCGCCCGTGGTAGCGGTGGAGTGTTTGATTAGGCAATATCGAGAAGGAAAGGTGCCATAGTGATTTCTCTTGCAATAGCCATGCTGTCTGGTTTGGCGACGTTGGTAGCGTTGCGTCATACCACCGATTTGAATTCCTTTTGGTGTTTCACGTTCGCCATCTTGGCCGTCATTCTGGTGCAGTTGTCGTTCGGGTTGCTTTTTCGGAAGAAAGTGAACGCGGTCATGGATGCTATCCAAGCGGTTATACTGGAGGGGCAGGAGCGAGTGAACCGCAAGGCCGACATGTTCCAGTTGAAGCCCGCCGGTGGCGTGAAGCATATGCAGAAGCTCCTCGAGCGGGAGCAGCACGCGTCGATTAGAAAGGCTCTGGAACTCACTAGTGGATTGGAGCCTTGGTTCAAATGGTCGCCGTTGCTGAAGAAGCAGGTGTCGACGATGCGTATGCAATTCCATTACCAGTTGGGGGAGTTCGCCGAGGTTGACAAATTACTGCCGGACTGTTTGTTCATGGATCCGGTGACCGTCGCTATGAAGATGGCGCGCATGTATAAGAACGATTCCAAGGGGTTGGAGAAGTTCTACAGGAAGAAATCCAAACGTTTCAAAGACGAGCGAGGCGTGTTGTTGCATTCTCTCTACGCTTGGATATTGGTCAAACGGGGCGAGGTGGACAAGGCGTTCGAACTCTTGACTGGATTGAAGGAGAAGACATCCAACGAGACGATTCTGAAAAACTGGGAGGCTCTGGCCAACGGTAAGCCAAAATCGTTCTCCAACGCTGGGTTGGGCGAGGAGTGGTACGCATTGCGGTTGGAAACCCCCAAGGGTGCCGGCGCCGGCAAGAAGAAGACCCGTAGAAGACTGAAATGAAATTCGCGATTTGTATTTGGGATATGGACGTTTCCGTGGGGCTTCTGGATTCTTTACTTGCCGACGGTGTTGAGTTCGTCGAGCCCGGATTTTCTTTTTTCGACATGCGACCTACCGCCAAAGCGGTGTCCGAACTGGCCGAGTTGCGCTCGGTGGGAATCGCGGTGCGTTCGGCGCACGCCCCTTTCGGGTCGGATGTTAATATTTCCTCTTTGGAAGCGGCTGTCAGGACCGCGGCGGTGGATGCTTTGTCCGCAACGGTGGAGAAGGCCGTGGAAGCCGATGTGGGGGTGCTGGTGGTTCATCCCGACCACAGGGTTTCGCCATCGCTCGCGACGGGCGACGAGTTGCGTTGGGCCATGGACGGTATTGCCGCCATAGCGGAAGTGTCGGAGCGTCTCGACGGGCCCATACTCGCCGTGGAGAATATGCCGCCGGGGCATCCGCTTTCCGGGTTTTCCGATGTGATGAAGATAGCCGGGGAGGTGGATTCGCCCAAGGTGGGGGTGTGCTTGGACACGGGGCACGCTTTCCTCCGAGGAGAGTCTTTGGGGGAATGTTACCGCGCCGCGGGGGAGAAACTGGCCAATATACACTTCCACGACAATGATGGCGTTTGGGACAAACATATCCAGCCACCGTATGGCGCCACGGATTGGAGGGACTTTGTGGATGTTTTGACCGATTCCCCTCCTCCGTTTCCAATCAGCGTCGAAGCGCCCCCGTTCGCCGGGGGGACGAGGCGTCAAATGCTCTACGAGGTGTCGGCGCTACTTTCCAGTCGGTTGGTACAGGTGGACGCAAGGGGGCGCAAAGCCTTTTGCCGTTGCGTCGAATGCGGCGGTGTGGTTTGGACCGACGACGACACCGGCGCTATGCATTGCCGTTGTTCGGACGGTTTTTGTTGATTTAGCTCTAATGGCTAATGCAAAATAGTCGCTTCATGTGTAGTGCCATTGCAAAATTTGCAAAGATCGCTATGGTGTTTATTATGAAAGGTGTCGATAGTTTGCGGATTGAGCCTAAATATTTCGCTCCGTTAGGGCGTATTTTTACCCCTATCGTACTTAGCAGCATCGCTGAAAAGGGGCACTCGCCTTATCTTACAGAGGTGTGTTATAACAGCGGTTTGATTAAATACATTGATCCGGAAATGCGACTTTCGCAATTTTTTGACTGGGTATATTCTTTTCTGCTCAAGAACTATAAGAACGAATATATTTACAAAAATGCAATAACTCAAAAAATTCTGCTCGGAACGCACAGTTTGAACACATCACACTTGTTGACGGAATTTCGAGTCGGTAGATGCAAAGCCGATGCGGTAATCTTAAACGGAACATCAACTGTTTACGAGATCAAATCAGAATATGACACATTCGATCGTCTCTCCAAGCAGATTGATGCGTATTTGCAAGTTTTTGAACATATAAATGTCATTACATCCACTTCTCAAATACCGGAGCTACGGAAAAACCTTCCTTCTGAAGTAGGCATTATGGCATTGACCGATCGCAATACGATTTCAACAGTTAGACATTCGATATCCAATTTAGATAATATTTGCCTGAATACCTTGTTTGATTCATTAAGAAAAAGTGAATACACGAAAGTCATTAACGATTATTACGGAAGTATTCCTGATATTCCGAACACCCAGATATATAGTGAATGCAAAAGGTTGTTCATGGCAATGCCTAAAGATAAAGCACATTCATTAGCCGTGCAGAGCTTGAAAGAGCGTCGAAACATTAAATTTTTAAAAGTGTTTCTCGATAAGGCTCCTACATCATTGTCAGCTTATGCTATAAGTATCAGTAATGAAAAATCTAGATTACAGGCGTTGATTCAGAGATTGCCTGACAATGTTGCCACTATTTTAAAATAAAAGTGCGTCTTTAAAGGAGGAACTGTGTACTATCCATATTTACGAGGAAAGCAGTTTGAGTTGATAATGCTTCGAGAGCAGGCTGCCCTGATGAGTCTTTCAGGTGAAATTCACCCTGTTATAGAGCCTGTTCGAGAAAACTTTACGATGCTGGAACGAACTTTAGAAGCCTTGGAAGCGGCAGATGTAAAATATACGCTTATCGTTAATTCACAAGTTGCGTCTACTAATGTGAAACAGGAAGACATATTGAGTTTTATTGAGCAAATGACATCAAATCGTTGTTTGACATTAGGTTATATTTTAAATTCCACCACAAGCCTCACTGTCCTCGATCAATTTGTTTCAAATAATTCTGACACTCTCATTGCGCTTGTTCACTATGGCTTTTCTAATTCTAAAGAGTTAGCTTCACTTGTCCAGAATCATAATAATATAAAAAGCCATATTTTTGTAGATCGCTTCGCAGGCAAGCGTTACCAGAGAAAATTCAAGAGCAATGGAGTAAAAAGAATTTTGTTGCGAGATGGGTTCAAAACCCAAAAGAGGAATTCAGATTATCCACCTAGTGAGCACTTTTCCGAATTGCACCTGACCTATGAAGATGAGGGGATGGATGGTTTCGGGGATTTTCTTATAGTGGGCGATGAATATTCTGAAACGGGAGGACCCGCCCATGCGGTTGCTATTCACCTGACTTACATAGACGATGATGAAGATATGTGTATCTACCATTTTATATCAGATAGAACTGACTCTCCCGTAGACCCCGGTGGCAAATTTTTGGAAGCCTTAGAAAAACTTATCGCAGAACTTCGTAAAAAAGATACGCTGCTGTTTTCCTCC
>WFSE01000088.1 GCA_015486135.1 Lentisphaeria bacterium | reverse complement strand
GACCGTCAGAAAATCTTACGGGTTCAGGTCCTTCAAAGTGATAGAAACGGCCCTGTATCATCAACTAGGAGACCTGCCGGAGCCAGAATTCACCCATGATTTCTGGTGACAAGGCCTTTTTTGATATAATCTGCAAGCTGTTTCACAACTCCCTTGCCCCAGTTCGCTTCAGCGACCTTGGAGCTGACGAAACGACCAAATTCCCAATACAATGACACCAACTGCTTGTTGGCGTAACTGAGCACCCTGCTTCGAGTCTCACGAACCAGTTTCACCGCATTGGCAAAGTCGTTTACAGGTAGTTTTTCAATGTCACTCACAGAACATAACCCTATACTCTGTTATCCAGGATAGTTGCCACATTCTCAGCAATGGAGGCAAGCAAGGTAATCGTCGCGTCAAAATATTCAAACCTACTCCCCCGCCACTTCGCCCCCCACTTCGTCCAGCATCAGCTTGGTCAGGTGCGGCAATTTGGGTTCGAATCCGTTTTCGGCGCGCTCGCTGAGGGTTTCCCGTAGCAGCGCGATTCCCGCGGGGATATGGTCGAGATAGCGTTTTTTCCCTTTGACGAGTCCTAGGAAGGCGAACGCGCCTAGGGCTTGCGTCAGTCTCTGGACAGACACATCGTTGAACCATCCCGGCAACGCGCGGATATCGCGGTCGGGGTCTATTCCCATTTTCTTCATCAACGCGGAATTCGCGAAAACATGGAAATAGTGGTCGCGTAACTCGCGACGTAGAGGTGTCGGCAGATTTCTATACGGGTCGTTGATCAGCGACGCCGAATCGTAGAGGAACGGGCCGACTCTGGCGCCTTGGAAATCGACGACCCGGAATTCGCCGTCCTTGACAAGGATATTGGTGGACTGGAAGTCGCGATGGACAAGGCTTCTCGGATGCGCCGCGACGGACTCAGCCAACGCGTCGAACTCCGCGGCCAATAGCGACCCCCCCCCTGCGGACAACCCCAAAAAACGTTCGAGCAGGTTCTCCTGGAAATAGCGGGTCTCCCAGCGGAGGTGCTTCGGGCCGAAAAATCTCGGTCTGGCAGGCGGGGCTTCCTCGTCTAATGGCTCGGCGGCGTCCAACACCGCGTAAGTCGCGGATTGGAACCAAAGAAGATAATCCACAGCGCCGCGGTAAATCGCGCTCAATTTAGCTTCGTCGCTCCGTTCGGCGATGAACGCCAAAGTGTCGTCCCCCAAATCCTCCATAATCAGACTACGGCTCTCCTCCGAGACCACGAACACCCGCGGAATTCCGACATCGCCCCCCCCCAGCAAACGGGACATCGCCACTTGCCGCTCGAAGCCCTCCGGATCACTCGGCGCCAACATAACGACGACACTGCTCTCTCCTTGGAGATCAACACCGTCCACCTGTCCTCCGCCCGGGATGGCGGCCCTGAGGAAAAGCCTTTCGGACCCCTGCTCGAACAACGGCGCGGCGGTAGACCGCAAGGGTCCGTCCGGGAAAACCGGGGGAGGCAAAGCCACCTCGCCGCGGCCGACAGCGCGGAAAGCGCGTTCAAAAAGCGCCACGGAGCCCAAATCGCTCCAATAATCGTCCTGTTCCAGCACCACGCCCTTCACCGAGCCGGGCCGCACCCGAATCATCTCGATAATCGCCGTGACAATGGAACTCCATACGGGGGTGTCCGGGAGGAAATCGAACACCGCGTTCGAAAAAGCCGCGATTCCCGCGTAGGTCAGCTTACCGACACCGGGAGCGCCGATTTTGTCCAATATATCCACAACCGTCCCGGATGAATCGACGGCGACTTTGTTTTCCGGACCATCCAAAAGGGCCATCGCCACTTCCACGCCATCGGCGTCAAGCGCTTCGACAAGGCGCGTCAAATCGAAATCGGTCAGAATGTCGCCGTTATGGAGAATAAACCGACCGTGGCGCTCGAGTTGAGCCTTGGCGTTCACGACGGGGCCCCCCGAGCCCAAAAGCTCCTCCTCCCTTCTGACAGTGGTGATCCCGTCCCATTCCGAGGCGGCTATCGCATCCTCGAGCACATCCCCCAAATGGCATGAGTTCACAGCAAAATCACGCACTCCAGCCAGATACAGATTGGACATCACCACGTCCAGCAACGATCTATCGGAGCTCATCGGCAGAAGCGGCTTGGGGAACAACGAGGTCAACGGCGCCAGCCGCGTCCCCTTGCCAGCGGCGAGAACCATCGCGCCAAGCCCCTCCATGGCGGTCCGTGTTGCCATTCGCCCTCCTCTCCTCCGTCCATTTCAGGCCTGCCTAATAATTGGCAGGTGTTTGAAATCCTATCCTATTCCCGCCACAATCCGCCCCCAACTCTAGCCCTCCCCCGAATGCTTGTCCAGACTCCTTGATAAAATCCCCCCCAACTATAAGTTAGGGGGGTCTCGACTCGGCTATCGGGAAAAAAGATATAATCGCATGACGAAAACAACACCTCCGATAAAACGGGACGAAACACATTGACATAACAATGAAAACATATTTCCCCGGAAACGAATACCACACTCCCCCTGGCACCTCGCGCGCTATGGGAGACTACCTCACGCTTGGAACGAGGTGGTATTTCCATCTCAACGTCATGGGCGTGGTCTGGCGGGCTAACCGCATGGCCGGCGCCGGCGAGTTCAACGACTCGTCTTGGGCCTACATTTCGTTTCAAATACTACAATGCATCGAACGGGCCGGCGGCAAATGCCATTTCACCGGGCTCGACAACATATCCAAAGCGGACGGCCCCGTGGTGTTCGTAGGCAACCACATGAGCGTGGCGGAAACATTCCTGATGCCGTCGATAATCGTGCCCAGAAAGCCCGTGACCTTCGTGGTGAAAAAAAACCTGCTGGATTATCCATTTTTCGGCACGATTCTGCGTAGCCGCTCCCCGATAGCCGTGGGGCGCAGCGACCCAAAGAACGACCTCAAAACAGTGATGGAGGAGGGTTGCGCGAAGCTCGCGGACGGTGTTTCCGTGGTTGTATTCCCGCAATCGACGCGGATGCGGAAATTCGATCCATCGAAGTTCAACACGATCGGAGTAAAGCTAGCGAAAAAGGCCAATGTGCCCGTGGTACCGTTCGCGCTCCGAACCGATTTTTGGAGCACGGGCCCGATCCTCAAGGACTTGGGCCCGATCCACCGGAGCCGCGAATTGCGCATAGAATTCGCCGAACCCATCTCCGTTTCCGGCACAGGCAAAGAGGCTCAAGCCGCCATAATCGATTTCGTCAAATCGAGACTGGATGACTGGGGGCTCGGCGACGCAAAAGGCAAATGAGGATTATACATTTCTCAGACCCGCATGTCAGCGCCTTTCCGGATTCCTTCCGGGCGTTGTTCGACAAGCGGATTCTCGGCACGGCGAACTATTTTCTCCGCCGAAGATTCCTGCACGACGAGACGATGCTCTCGAAGGCGGTGGAGTTCATTCTGACCGACCCACCGGACGCAGTGGTTTGCGCGGGCGACATCACCTCCACCGGATCGCCACGCGAGTTCAGAACGGCCTTGAAAATTCTCGCCCCTCTTCTCGAATTACCGGCAACCAAATTCCTTTATGTTCCTGGCAATCACGACGCGTATGTCGCGGACAAACGTTGCGCCGCCGCCTTGGAAGAGAGTTTCGCCAAGTTGAACGGTAACGGCTTGGCGCTACCGGACCTCCCCGTGAAGGTTCCGGTCGGAGAATGCGACTTCGCCCTGATAAACGAAGGATGTCCTACAAACCCCTTCCTCTCCACAGGCGTAGCTAGGAAAGAGGACGCCGAGAAAATCGCGGAATTCGCGGAAAACAAAAACGGCCGCCCGCTAATCCTGCTAGGCCATCTTCCGCTGCGCTACAAATCATCGCTGTGGGGAAAACGCCACGATCTCCGCGGTCCCGGAAGGGAGATATTGGAACAATTGCTCGACAAGGGGAAAATCGACCTGTCGCTTTGCGGGCACAAACATATCAACAGGCGAAACGTCGATGAAAGCGGCCGCGGTGAAATCGGCGCCGGCGCCATCACCCGAACCGGGGATATCAACATCATCGACTACAGTCCCGACAAGGATATATTCGACATCACAACCGCCGACATTAGGATGACCGGGGTAGGTTCCGCACTTTGACTGATACTCAGGCCCGTCATGCCTCGGGTAGAACTAAAGTCAGAAGTGCTGGTCCCGACCCCACTACCACCACATCCATCGATGTCAGGTTCCCCACACATCGACTTTCCAGCCCCCGCAAGTGAAAAACGGAGGCGACGCTACAACGTCCCTCAGCCACATCTTGAAAAAACGCTCGAAATCGGAGTCGTCCACAGGATCCGGCAAATCCTTCGGCCTTACCGCCAAAACCACCGACTTCTCAACCAGCACTCCGTTTCTCGCCAATTCCAAACGAACTCTAGCACCAGGCCTGCACAAGGCTATATACGCAATAAAGTCGTCCAAGCAAAGCACCTTCCCGTCCGTGGAGACAATAACGTCGCCATTTAACAATCCAGCCTTTTCGCCAGGCAAGCCCCTCTCCACGCCGACGATAAAAATCCCACCTCGAGGGTTCATTGAGACCGACGACAGCTGAAGGCCCAAAAAACCCCTTTTCCCCTTGCTCGAGATCAAACGATTCCGATAATACGTCCGGAGAGCATTGCCCAACCTAAATTTCACCTCCGGGTTTTTTGAGCGTTTCAATAGCCTAACCACGTAAGGTATTGCAATGAGGCATGCATCCAATTTCCCGACCAACGCCTTCTCCGAGGCCTCCCTTTCACTCCAAGAATCGGCGTCAAGTTTGGAGACTATTTCATCAATCCTTTTTTGCAGAAGAGCCAAGTTCGCCACGTTATCGCATGGAAAGCTGGCGAGACCACCACCATCCGCCCGCAGCGACAACGCTGGCATGGATATCGCTAGGGACAGCACTCCGACAATCCAAAACCTCGACATCTCATTCCTCATTCCAAGGGCTTGCGAAACAATTTCCAAGCGCCTTAACAACTTTGACTCATAATTCTTTTTCCCACAACGCCATTCCCGATACTCCTAAGTGCCTTCCCTACCCCCTCTCCGCAAACGGCCCGATATCAATACTCCCCCAATACGGAGTGTGCAACCCCCCAGTGGCATCTTGGTTGCAATTCCAGCAGAAAGGAGTACATTCGGGGCGTATGAAAACCAATGTGTTCAAACAATGCCTCGGCTTAGCGGCGATATGCGCGGCCATTTTGGGATCCGGGTCCATGTACGGGGAAAACAACTCCGCTACGGCCCGTGTGGCGGTCATTCTAAAAGCCGCTGAAAAGGCCGACACCGCTGATAATTACCCCACAGCCGCCAAACGCTATTTGGACGCTTTGGCTGTCGCCAGCGCCGAAAACCTGGACAGCGTTCCAGAGCTGAAGAAAAAACTTGCGGACACCTATGTGAATTGGGCGAGAACCCTCTACTGGAAAGCCAGAACGGACAAGGACCCAATACCCTTGAAACAGGCGATAGCGCTCTGCCACAAGGCATCCGAGGCGAATCCAAGCCTATCCCGCAAATGCGATGTCTTCATAGAAAAATTTCAGAAAGACATGAAGTCGCTGGAATACCAGCAAGCCACCTCCTTGGAGACGATCGACCCCAACCGTTCCCAAAGACTGGAAAAAATAGCGACACTCATTCGACAAGGGGAGCAATTCGCAAAAGACAATCAGTTCTCGAAAGCGCTGGAAAAATTCAACGACGCGCTCGCAATCGACCCATACAACCTCCAAGCCACATTAAATGCGAAAAAAATGTTGAAGGAAATCACTAGGATAGGCCGAGAACGGCGCGGGCTCACGGAACAGAGCGGAAAAGCAGAAGTGGAATGGAAGAACGTCAAGACCATTGCGAAACGACGGGCTGCGATGGAAGAGGCCGCGCGCAGATTTGAAGCTAAGCAAAAGTTTGGGAACAAGCTCGAACAGACCCTCATATCACGAATCGCATTCAAGAACACCCCTTTCGCCAAAGCCCTCGCTCTCCTGCAAACGGAGATCGCCAAGGCTTTGGGAAATAACTTCAAATTCAAATACCAGGGATTCTCCCCGGAAGACGACACGAAATGGCCCCCGATAACCTTCCATGCTAAAAATATCCCAGCGAACGCCGCCATCAAGGCGATATGCAACGCCATGGCTTTGGAAGCCACATACACCCCGGACAACACAGTTGTTCTAAAGCCCAAATAGCGAGTTGCAAATAATCCGTGAACGCCTATAGTCTTGCGTGGTTGTTTAACATGCTTGAAGGGAAGGTGCCAACATGCCTTATATCATCTATACCAGCCGGGGATTCACTAAAACATTTCAGATACCCGAGGATAAGATGGTTGTTTTCGGGCGGGAAGACCATGTGGACTTCCAGATACTGAAAGATTCCCACGTCAGCCGGGAGCATTTCGCCATAGAAAAGGACGAGGAAGGCCACTTCGTTTTAGTCGAGCTTGGTGCGTCTAACGGCACCACGCTCAATAACGAGAAACTCGAATCCAACTCCATATCAGTATTGAAAGATGGGGATATCATCGGTGCTGGCAGGCAAAAATTCACGTTCAAGGACAAACTCCCGCCGAAAGTTACCACTTCGGCCATAGTGAACGACGTTCTCAAGGAGATGGAAAGGGGGAAAGGCTACCACACCCTTCTCTGCGAAATAGTTGGCAAGGACTCCACCAACCCCAAGACCAAAGCCAAGTAGGGCTTGCTGAAAAAGTCGAGAACGGGAAAACGCCATCCCGCCGTCGCCCGTATCCCCGCCCAACAAACGGAGAACGCCCAAGATGCGACAAACGCCTATAGCGGAAATGAGCAACACCAACCTGCTGATATCGCCCTCGGTATTGGCCGCGGATTTCGCGGAACTCGGCGCGGAAGTCAGACGAGCCGTAGCGTCAGGCGCCGACATGATACACGTTGACGTTATGGACGGCCATTTAGTGCCAAATATCTCCATAGGACCGCCAGTTGTCAAATCACTCCGGAGCACAACGGACCTCCCACTGGATGTCCACCTGATGATAACCGACCCGTTGAAATATGTGGAGCCTTTCGCCAAAGCGGGATCGGACCATGTGACATTCCACATAGAAAGCGACTCCGATCCGGAAACAACGATAGAGGCGATCCGCGGAGCCGGCATGTCGGTCGGCCTGACATTGAAGCCGGGCACTCCGGCATCAGCCATACTCCCCTACCTTCCCTTGGTGGATATGATTCTAGTGATGACCGTCGAGCCGGGATTCGGAGGCCAAAGCTTCATGGCCGACATGCTGCCGAAAATCCGCGAGATCCGCGACGCGATAACCCAGCAAGACCTGCCAACCCACTTGGAGGTCGATGGTGGCATAGACGCCAAAACCATTGGGCTAGTAACCGAGGCCGGCGCTAATGTAATGGTCGCCGGAACATCCATCTTCAGGCATCCCGAAGGCGCGAAACACGCGGCCAAGGAACTCCGGGAAAATGCGAATCTCGCATAGAACTCACTGAACAATTGGCAAGTGCTCTATTGTCATTGGGGTGAATTGGGCTTGCTGAATATACAGCAACACCGATTTATAAAAAAAATGTCACCGCCCCCTTGACATGCGCATCCAATTGTGGTATGATACGTTTGGTTATTGGTGTGTGGAGTCTTACCACGCCCAATCCGGCAAGCTTGGCGAGACACCAAAGGAGGACACGGTAATGAAGTCTCCAATCCAACGGAAATTCAAGCGGTCGTTCACGCTGATGGAACTCCTCGTGGTGATTGCCATAATTGCGATACTGGCGGCGCTTCTCATGCCGGCACTTTCCCAAGCCCGGAGGGTGGCTAGAAGGGTTTTGTGCGCCAACAACCTGAAGCAGATTGGTCTGGCGGAGTCCAGTTACATCCAAACCAACTACTCCATGTTCACCCCCGCAGGACTGCCTGGGGAGATGATGTGGGACGATCTGCTGGGAAAATACGACGGCCGAGACATGACGAAAGCCGCACAACAGGAATTGTTCCTTCGCGAGTCGGTATATCCTGGATATAAGAAGATAGCAAGCATGTATGTCTGTCCCGAGGATAAAGTCACTCGGGCTGGCGGGCCCGCTGATGGATACGCTAAAACATATGCGATAAATAGCTTGTATTTCGACTTGAATCACGTCCCCCACGGAATCACGGACTGGTACCGCCAGTCCCTCCGCGTGACGCAAATCCCCGATCCTGGCCACACGGTTGCCTTTTGCGCATGGCCGGCGCCGTTCGGATACTTGGGAGCTGGTTACAACGCTGGATTCGGCACAGGAGAGAATTGCATTTGGTATCTGGATCGAATCTCATACAGGTTGCATGGGCTTTACAAGTTCAACATCCTTTACGCCGACTTCCATGTTGACCTTCAAGATTTGAGAAGTCACTCGTACTTGGGCTACACCCGGGGAATATGGTCCGTGGATCCAAACGATTGATTGCCTCGCTTTCAGCGATTGTGAACGGCGGGGTCCTTCCATAGGGTGCGCACTTGGAGCTCTGTTATTGTAAGCTTTCAGCCCTTCGGATTTTGGAAAATTATGGGAGTCATGGGATTGACTGATGCGCATTCCTCCACTGTTCTAATTCCTGCGTCTTGCGTTCTCAACCCTAATTCGGGTCTGTCTGAGTGGGATTTTTCAGCTTCCACGGGAGGCGGACATCTTTTCCGTTTTTGGGTTTTACGACCTCCCGCCATGTGCCTGGGATCCAGCGTCCGTATTTATCTATCATAACCTTGGCTATTCCGGGAGTGCTTTTTAGCGAGGAATCGTATTGCAGCTCCAATCCGCTAATACCTACGATTCTAGATTTCGCCAAACGCGTCTTTCCCAGCTTCTCCTGGGCCGCGGGAGAAAGGCCGTGGTGGAAGATGCGTATTTCCGAGGATGTCTCACCTAGAAAACGGAATTTTTTTAGCAACGGCGGCACTTTGGCGAAATATCTGGGGGGGATTTCGCAAACGAGTTGGTGCTCCGGCCCAGTAGTGTCCAGTGCCGATTCGTCGAACTCGCCAAAAGCCGATTTCAACGAATTCGACAACTCTTGACGGATGGCCTCCGAGGGGACGGTACGACGCTGGTAGATGCTTAAACGCATTTCGCTCCATACTAGCGGCATGCCAGAAGCATCTAAAATAGCGCCGCGGCGGGCTGGAATACGATAGGTTCGGTGGACCGATGATAGATTTTTGGAGGCGATGTTTTTACCAGATAGAACCGTATGATGGAAGAGAAACAATAGCGCGACACCAGCCCAAGCGAAGACAAAAAACAGAATTAACTTACCTCTCTTGGCTATATCGGGATGATTATCCATTGGCCCCACTGAATAATTGGCAGGCCCTAACGTATTGATTTGGCGAGAAGCCTGAGTATTGGCTTGGGATTTTCCCTCGCCAAGGTTACCACGGCGTTTCCACGTGATGGCGACGCGGTCACAGCCACGACAATGGCGCTCCAACGTTGCTGCTCGGCTTTTTCCGCCGCCGCCCTGTCTTCGCGTTTTGTGGACACCTTCGCCGCTCCCGCTCCCAATGCGAGCAAGGCCAGTGACACCAACGCGGCCAATGCCACGGCTCCCATCCTTTTTTTCAGCTCTAGATACATTTCCAAGCCTCCGCCATTTTCCGACTTTTTCAGTACCCCCTATAGGGCCGTGGTGTTCCAACTACCCTCGGGCTTCCTCCGTCGCTCCCGCTAGGAGATCCGCCGCCATTTCCCGTTCGCCTTTCTCGACAACATGCGCATTGATGTTTGACAGCTCCTCCTCCCATCTGCGAGCGTTCCATATTTCCACGCCAATCTCCACGCCGACGACCACAATCTCTTCTCCAGGGTCGAGCTCGAGCATTCTCCTGTAACCACCAGGAATTGTTATTCGTCCCTGTGGAGATACCTTCTCCGGCGAACTTAGCGCTCCGAAACGGCGGAGGTTCCGACGAAACACCAGGCTTTCCCCCGCGCGTTCCGCGGATTTGGGCTCGCCCCCGCGCATCCGCTCGTAAACATCTTCGGGATAAACGGCCAGCGCTCCTTCGGGCAGACAGTGCAGAACAACGTCACAATCACACTCGTCCCGGAAGTCGCCAAGGGTTTTAGGGCTGAGCTTGACCCGCCCATTCTTGTCTATCGAACATCTTTCCTGGCCTCGGAATGGCAGCATTCTTCCAGCTCCATATTAGTCCAATTTGCACCAAAATAATCCATTTTAGTCCAAAGTCAAGGGCAATCCAGGTGTTTTTTGTGTTTTTAGGCAGGAAATTAGGGACAGGTTAATAGTGGCCGGTAAAGAGGGGAAGGTTTTCACCATGTAGCAAATGTAGGTTTTGTAGCTATGAAGAGTAGTAGCCACGGATGGGGAGGGCTCCGCGCACGTCGCAACTTTGCGGGGAATAGCAAAAGAGATTACCTCGCGGAGACGCCTAGAGCGCGGAGCGGGGAGAGGGGTAGCCACGAATCTTCACGAATGAACACGAATAGTTTTTACTTCGCGCGCGAAGAAGAAGCTATGATTTGCCGAATAACGCACAAATCCGTTCCCTTGCGGAGAGGGCGCTTTCGCGGAAATCGCGCGAAGCGCTTTGCCTGGGGAGGGTTCACGGTTTTTTAGCGTCATCCGCTGAAGGCTCCAGCAATTTTTCCAACGCCGCGGAATATCTATTCGCTTTATTTAGGCCGACAATGCGGTCGACAACCACTCCGTCTTTGATAATCACGACATTGGGAATGGAGTTGGCCTTGAAACGCCTAGCCAGGGCGGGGAATTTATCGACATTCACCTTTACGACCTTGGCCCGTCCCTGGAATTCGTCGGCTAGTTTGTTGATAGTCGACGCCAACATGCGGCAGGGGCCACACCAGTCGGCGTAAAAATCCACCAAAAGGACTCCGGACGCGATCGTCTTGTCGAAATCCTCCTCGGAAGCGGGGTGGATAACATTGTCCGAATCCGGAACGGGTTTCTTCAGGGAGTTCACTATTAGGGGGTATGCCACAATCAGAGCCAATAAAAATCCCCACATGGCGCCTCGGTAAGGATTAGCCGTAAGGGGGCATGCGCCATCGGAGCATTTGCCAAAATGGCCCATCAGGGCTCCCAGTCCGGCGCCCACGAGCAAAATTACGATCGCTTTGAGTAACATGGTTTGGTCCTTTCTTTCAATTCTTGGTTGAAAATTCTATTTTTTCCTTCCAGACCAGTTTGCCGGATCTGGAATTTATGGCCTTCAATGTCCATGAATAGCGTTTTTTGCTTCCCCCGGCGAACGGGAGTGGAGTTATGTTTCCAACGAGCTCGTAGTCCGGGGACGGAGTATTGGTGGCTGGATCCACCATTCCCATTCTCACCAAGCGCCTCCACACTTCCATCTGAAGATTGTTCGATATAGGGGAAGAGGCCACGAAGCGATTGGCGAAGCGCGGAGGGCTCGCCGCGGTTGTTATCGGAGCGCACCTTGTGGCCAAGGATGTGACCATTGCGTTCACGGCATCCGAAGAGTCCAAATTTCGCTTTCCGGTTTTAGTATCGCTTTTCCCCTCCAAACCCGCGGAGGAGGAGGAAGCCTTCCGTGGTAGCGAAGGCGGCACTGTGGTTTCCACCTCGACTAGCGGACCTTTCGGCGGTGTGCCTGGCGGAATGGTTTCGCAAGAGGTTGACAAGAAAAGGGGCATTCCCAAACACGCTAATGCGATGTTTGGCGTCCGCCTGACAATTCGGGAATATGCCCCGAGGCGTTCCGGGTGCTTGCCAAGTGCCTGATTCATAATACGCTAAACCTCATCTTGCCTATGTAGCGTTCGAGTTTCCCGCGACGTTCCATTCAAAAAACTCGAACCGCTCCAGCCATTTATTGATATCCGGAGTCGGTTCAGCGCTTCATCTAGAGCAAGAAGCGCCAGTTCCGACTTTTTCGGCACTTAGCTAAACGGGAAGCTTGGATAGGAAAACCATTATTTTGTGTTGCCAGGAATCCGGGACATGCCGCAGGCTTTCCAATTCCCTGGTTATATCGTCCAACTCTCCCCTGTCCAGCCATATACCACCGCAATCCGGGCAGTAGTCGAGGACAATGTTCGAATATTCTATGAAATTTCCTTTGCGAAGATAGATCTCCTGGCATTCCGGGCATTGTTTTTCCGAGCGCGGAGCGTCCTCTCCATGTTCGGTTGTACAATATTCCACATCCCAGTCATCGGGATGCAGAATGACGTTCATGTCGCCTTTGCCAAGCCATATCCCACCGCATAGCGCACACGAAAACGCCGAAACACCGTGAATCTCCTTCAGTTCCATTTCTTTTTTGCAGACGGGGCAATTGTTCATGAGCAATTGTTCCTTCACAATAGGGTTGTTCTTACCACGGTTGCCTGGGGGGTGTTTTCCAGTCGAATTCGATAGGCCCCGCAGGCCGCCGGCACCAAGCAGCTTCTACCGCGTTCCAAGCGCGCGCCGGTGCCATCCAGCGGTTCCACCGCCACTGGCGAGTCTATAGCGGTTAGGATATGGGGGGAATCGCAAGTGTCGTCGCGCCACGTGCCGACCAGTCGCAAATCATCCACATGGAAGAAAGGGCATTTGTTAATTATAGGGAGTTTGCGGTTGTGTTCCGTCCGATTGGCGACTCCTGGGATTCTAGGAGAGCTCCGGTCCGCGAAGTTAACGCATTCCAAGGCCAAATCCAAGTGAAGTTCGCGGGGTTTCCCATCGGGCCCCACCCTTCCCCAGTCGCTTATTCTGTACGTTGTGTTGCTGTTCTGCTGGATTTCAAGAAGTAGATTGCCGGCACCAATAGCGTGAACGGTACCAGCGTTGATAAAGTACGCGTCCCCCGGAATCGCTTGATACGATTGAAGGCATTCCTCCACATCCGGAGACGAAGCTAATTCCAGAAATCGCATCTTGGTGCACGAATTTTTGAGTCCGGCAAATATTCGGGCGTCTTTTTCCGCGGCGATGACATACCACATTTCAGTTTTAGGCTCCGCGTCGGGATGCTTGGCGCACATCTCGTTGTCGGGATGAACTTGAAGGGAAAGTCGCTTGCCAGCATCGATTAATTTGACCAGCAAAGGGAATCGCTTTTGCGGCGTCAACAGTGCGTCGCCCATAAGTTCGTCGCGGCGGGACGAGATCAAATCGCGAATCGACACTCCCGCCAAAGGGCCGTTTTCAACGATGCTTTCGGCGTCTGCCCTGTCCACTATCTCCCAAGCCTCCGCCACGGGAATTTCCGTGAGTGGAACATCCCTTCCCAGATGTTTGACCATCAAGTCGCCCCCCCACATTATCTCTTTGTAGATAGGGGCGAACAGCAGGGGATAGTCAGGCGGTTGCAATTTGCTGGTCATGTTGCTGAGCTCCTTGACGCGCGCTGGAAAAATGTCTACCAGTTCCTACTTGGACAGTAGCGCGTTCGAGTCGTTTTTCAAGGACGCGCCGCGCGCTCCGAGGCTAAGTCGACGAGACTGGAGATACCGCTCCGTGTTGTTCGGCAACTCCCGACTGGAGACGGACACCTGCTTTATTTTCCCAGCAGGTTGACATTCTCGATTTTGAACGGGATTTCTTGCTTTTTCGACTTGCCGTAGACCTTGACGAAAACGCGCGCCTGTTTCGGGAGAGGTCCTTTCGTCGAGAACATGAACGTGCTCGAATTGTCGGAGTAGGAGCAACCATTTTGGTCGAATTTCAAGGGTTTTCCGCTGGCGTCTTGGAATTCGAAGCCTATGACATCATTTTTGCTCAGCGCCAAGTGGAGCGATAGCCCCGAGCTTTTGTCGTCCATGAAGCCTATACCTTTACCGGCCTTGACGATTTTTGCGCCGAGCTTCTTGCCTTTGGAACCAGCTTTCATTGCAAGTAAGCCAAGATCTATCTTCTTCTCGCCCGAGCTGGAGACGCATGTCATTACGCCTTCCAACGTTTTTATTCCTCTTTTGAGGTTGGACGGAGCCTTGAGTTGTGTTTCAAGGAGCACGGTTCGTCCGTCTTTCGATAGTTTGGGAAAATGTATTTCCCTGTCCCAATCCCTGTCGCCCAAGATGTTTTCACCATCGCCGGCGAGCGCCTTGGTGGTTTTAGCGTCCGTTATGGCGGTGACGCGGAACGGGAGTGGTTGCGCAATAGCCAGTTTGAGCTCGGTTTTCCGCGGCATGAATCCGTCTTGGGACGGTTGGGACGCGTTTTTCGCGAGGGTCAATTCAATCCAAGCCACGGATGGCGACTTGAGCTTTCCGGCGGAAATAGGTGTCCCTTTGACGTTTTTAGGGAGGTCGGCGGAGAAAGGAGCGGAGGCGCCAAGAAGTTTTTTGCTTTTGACCGCCCATTCCGCTTTCGCCTTGGCAACCTCTTTCTTGTAGTCGAATCGGGGAGTTAATGGTCCCGCGCATTTCGCAGAGGAGTCCAAGCTAGAGAGAGCCAGTGCCATAGAGTCGTTTTTCAGGTTCGAAAAATCCATGTCGTCGAACTTGCCGGACGCCGCCATTTTATCCAACATCGCCATAACCTTCTTTCCATTAAATGCGCGCGTCAGACCGCCGGAGGATTTAACGAATCCTTTCGCATCCACTATCTTTCCCGGAAGGAAATAGGTTTCCGATATCTTCATGTCGTTCAGGACAAGGCGCAGAATCGGCTTGGCGTTCTGGTATTCCACCTTCTGGCGGAGAAGGGAGTTGCCACCCCGTTTTTTCGAACGGCTCTTTTTGGAATGGCCGTCGCTGGAGCTGGAGGAGGTTAGAGTCAGGGTCCCTTTCGAGCGTTTGAGCACACAACCGGAGTCACTCTCCGATCGATTGAAGAATCTGAACTGGTTATAGTCCGGGAAGTAGGCGGTGCCATGGAAATGAAGCTTGCCATTCTTCGTGAATTTACAGGAGACGTCTTTCCACGCGTCGACACCGCTGGTGTCGTTTATTATCCTGGCCAGCGCTTGAGCGAGTTGCGTCTTCAGGGGCGTGGAGTCGTCGTTCCCCGCTTCCATAAGGTTTTTCTTGACCGAGATGAGAGGAGCCACGTAGTCGATTTCAGCTTTACCAGAGGCGTCGGGGTTTATCGTGTAAATTGTTTTGATTTCGAAACACCCCGTAGCGAGCAAGGTTGCCGCTAGCAAGACGGATAGATACGTAGCTATCTTCATAAAAAACCCTCCCAATAGTCGTTTCCCAATTCCATAAGTCCCACGGCATAACGATAAAGGCTGTTTCAGCGTTGTCAAATAGTCGGGGGGGCAGTAATCCGTGAGTCCGCGAGTCCGCGAGTCCGCGAGTCCGTGAGTCCGTGACGTGAGTCTGTGAGTCCGTCATCGGTCATCGGTAATCGGTCATCGGTAATCGGTAATCGGGGGGACAGGGGGACGCAAGATGTGGGACTCAGGACAGCGATAAGGTGCGGTCCCGTTAATCCCCCTATAGTCCACTGGGCGGTCCCTGCCGAGCGCCCCTAGCCATATCCGCGGAATCCGCGGGGAATGTTGTTGGCTATTGAGTTTGAGGTGATGTTGTTTCGTCGGATTGAGCCAATGATTCTTCGATGGATGCGAAGAAGCCGCTGGTCATTATTTTCCAAGTCAGGAGCGAACAGACCAAGCCGACTGCGAGGCACGCGGCGCCGAAAGTCCATTGATGGAATATGAGCGCGCCTGTCCCCATGAGGATTCCGTAAAGAGCGCCAGTTGTCACAAGCCAACCGAGCAGGTTCATCTTGAACTCGCCCTTCGGCGCTGGTTCGCCGGTAATTTCCTCGACTTTCCTCCATCCCCACGAGGATATTCGGATTTTCTTGTAGAACTCTATCGCATGTTCATTGGGCTTTTCGCTCCTGATGAAAGCATAGGGAATCCATACCAGTGGAGGCGCGAAAGTGAAGATGAACACTCGCACCGACCATCTGACCCACTCCGCGTCTTCTTTGCTAATGTTATGGAGTCCCAGTAGGCTGTTTTGGCACCAGTCGTAGAAACCTTGCGCCAAAAGGGGAGCGTTTTTGCCGAGCCCGGAGGGAAGATTAAGCAGTAGGATCATGATCACGATGAAAAGGAGGCATATGAATTCCGCTCCGGCGGTAATCCTCCACCAGTACCATCGTAGAACAAGAATAAGCCCCATGCCCGCCCAAAATTGCATAAGGAAGGTATAGGCGGAGATAAGAGTTTTCAGCTTTGTGGCTATAATCGCCGCCAGTATGGTGAATCCGACCATGCATATCCGCGAGATTAAAATGATATTCTTTTTCGAGGCGTTGGGATTTATGAATGCCTCGTAGAGGTCGTGCACAACGTAGGACGTCCCCCAGTTCAACTGGGTGCTCATCGTGCTCATAAAGGCGGCGAGAAACGCCGCTACCATAAGTCCTTTCAGGCCTGGAGGCATGAACTGCTTGATCGCCAAGGCGTAGCTATCCTCGGGATTTTTAAGGTTGGGGAAGTAGATTACCGCGAGCACTCCGACGATAATCCAAGGCCAGGAGCGAAGGACGAAATGCGCGAAGTTGTACCATAAAAACGCCTTGGTCGCTTCTCGCTCGTTTTTAGTGGATAAAAGACGTTGCACATAGAATCCTCCGGTCGGAAGCGCCATAATCCACAAAAAACCGAGGTAAACCATGAAGAGCATGGCGTTGACATTCCATGCGGAAAGGTCGGGGATTATTTGCAATAGGCTCGATTTGAATTCGGGGGCCCTTTGCAGGGCCGCCATCATGCCACCGGGCATTTTCGACGCGTCCACGTACATTATGACAGCCAGGGCCACAGTGCCGACCATAGCCATAATGAATTGGAAGAGGTCGGTGTACACAACACCGTAGAGACCTGACATGGCGGAGTAGAAAAGGACGAAGATTGTGAGGACGATCAATATGGCGCCCATCGGTGTGACACCACCGATTAGGGGCAGCGTGAACAATGGTTTATCGGACAGGACCAGCACGGTTTTGCAGACTTTGGCCATGGCGAGGGTGACGGAGGCCATTATGATGCCGTTGATCACCACGCCATCGCTAATCGCTTTGAACATCCTGAGTAGGTTGCTTGAAGTGGAGACACCGTATCGGAACTTGACGAATTCCACTTCGGTGACCACGCCACTTCTGCGCCAATAGCGGGCGAAGAGGTATACGGCGCCTATCGAACCGACGGCGCCAGACCACCATATCCAGTTGCCGGAGATTCCGAATCGCCTGGTTTGTCCCGCGACCCATAGCGGAGTGTCGGAAGAGAATGTAGTGGCGACGATAGAGGTTCCCGCCACGAACCACCCCAAAGAGCGGCCCGCCAGGAAGAAGTCATCCTCGCTTTGGGATGCTCTTTTGGTGAAATAGAGACCAATCCCTATCGATACGACGATAAACAGCGCCACCACCATCCAGTCAACGAAACACATGATCGTAATTTCCTTAGCTTTTTAGCATAAATCGCCCCGAACTAGGACCGCTCAGCTATGGCCTCCGCAAACTCGTCCAAGTCGATTTTCCTTCCGCCTGTTCTCGATTCCTCCGCGGCGTAGGCCATGATATGACTCTGAATGTAGGAGGATACCGGGTATCCATCGCCAGTCATTTCATCGTACAGGGCGCCGATTATTCCTTTGTCCCCTCCCATATGATGATCGCCGGTGGTGTCCTCGGACACCACGTATTCCCTAACGGGGCCATCCCAAGGTGTGACGATGATGTCCTTGCCTGTGTTTTTCTTAAGGAAAAAACCTCCTTTGAGGCATCCCTGAGTGCCAAATATCTCGATGCTTCTGCCGGTTTCAAACGCGGTCATCGTGAGGTTGGCGGTGGCGTCGCCCTCAAATTCCATGCCTACGACTTGGTGGTCGACAACATCATTGTCGCAACGGAAGACGCACCGACCGAAGTCGCTGGTTTTAAGCCATTCCACAATTTCCTCCGCGGAGGCCGTATCGTGGTTGTCGTAAACGAGCTCTAGCCAAGGCTCGCGCATGTCGCTGGCGTATCTTACCGCGTTGTAATGACATGAATCCGCATGGGGGCAACCGTCGGTGCAGCGCTCCGGAGCGTCCTTGGGGGCGTTGGTGTTGACGAAGTAGGTCAACGCGCCGTAGCTCGAGACGGAGCGACATTTTCTGCCGATTAGCCACTGTATAATATCGGTGTCGTGGCAACATTTCGCCACGATCATCGGGGTGGACTGGTCCGCTCTGCGCCATTTCCCCCTAACGAAGGAGTGCGCTTGGTGCCAAGGAAGAACTCCTTCGTTGGCGTTTATGGAGATGATATCCCCAATGATGTCAGAATCGACGAGCTCTTTTACCTTCCTGTAGAACGGGGTGTAGCGGAGGACATAACAAACCTGAAGTTTTCTGCCCAAACGTTCGGCGAGTCGTTGGAGGTCCACGATTTCCTCCAAGGAGGGAGCTATCGGCTTTTCGAGAAGGACATCGTAGCCTTTTTCAAGAGCTTTGACGCAGGGATCGTAGTGGTATTGGTCTTGGGTGCTGATAATCACCATGTCCGACAGTTGATTCTCGGCAAGAAAATCGTCGGCCGAGGGGAAAACCTTGAAATCGGAATTGTTCGACAATTGCCGGATTCGATCCGCCCTCGCCGGGGAAGGGTCCGCGGCCGCTATCAATTTGTACCGTTCTGGCGACTGCGACGCAAGCGTGGCGTATATGGTTCCGCGATTGCCGCAACCTATGATGGATAGGGTTAATTGCTTCATTTAGCATCTCTCGTAGATTGAGCCGGGACAATTGCCACCCAACCGCGGGATACGCGTTCCCGGCCATTGATGGAGACAATAAGGTGGTTTTTGTCGGTGTCAATGGAGCTCCGCTGAAAAATGCCAATCCCCTCCTTCCGTTCGCTCCGCGCCCTCTTCCCTCTTCGCATAAAGCTTCCGACTTTTTGTTTTTCCTGGGATTTTGCGACTCTTTGTCAATCCGTCTCCGAACGTTCGTTTTTTCCGGAGACCTGTTTGGCCAAGACGGAGAAGGTTTCCGGGGATATCTCCTCGGCCCGGGCATCCGGGGATATCCCCAATTCGTCCACAATGTCTTTAATTCCTTGGCCATACTCTCTGGAAAGCGCTTTCAGCATTTTTTTCCTCCGCTGGGAAAACGCGGTTCGCACAAGGCGCTTCATGGGGACGAGTTCACTGGGGGACGGGCGTTCGCGGCGGAGCGTCAACCGGGTCAAGGCGGAATCGACTTTCGGTTTTGGGTGAAATACGGATGGAGGGACGCGCCTGACTATGGAAATCTCAAACACTAGTTGCAGCAAAACCGATATCGCGCCGTAACTTTTCGTCCTAATTGGGGCGGCGAACCGCTCCGCGGTCTCCTTTTGGAGCAGAAGGAGCGCGGAGTCCGGGGGGTTGTCGGACTCCGCGAGTTTAGCCGCGAAAGGGGTAGAAATGGAGTAGGGCAGATTCGCCACGCACTTCCACGGACGGCCTTCTGTTAGCTCCACTATCTCCACGCGGCAAGCGTCGCCTTGCTTGAGAATCAACCTAGGAGAGTCCAACGTTCCGGACAAATGTTCGAACACCCGCTTGTCGAGTTCCACCGCTAGCACCTCGGCTCCCGTGTCGAGCAAATGCTTGGTCAGGATGCCCATGCCCGGCCCGATCTCCACCACCAAGTCTGCAGGACCGACATCCGCGGTTCTCGCGATAAATTCGGCCATGTTGTCGTCAATCATGAAGTTCTGGCCCAGCTTCCCCGACGGGGTGACGCCAATACGCTCCAGCGTCTCTCTGAGTTCGTTCAGTTTCATGATTTTGAATGGCCGTCGCGAATAGCGGCAGCGATCGCGGCGATCTGTTCTCGCAATTTTTTGGGAGCCAGGACTTTGGCTTTGCCGGCGCGCGCCAGTATCCATGATATGACATCGCGCTCGTATGCCGACGGGATGCGAAGAACGATGTCTCCGTTTTCGAGTTTCTCCCTTGTTTGGCGACTGTGGAGTGGCCTCTCGCTGACGTAGGGCGCGATTTCCGCGGCGCACTCGATCTCCAGGTTCTTGATTGGTTTGTAGTCGAAAATCCCCTCCTCGCTCACGCGGCGTATCAAATCGATGTCCACATCGAATCCAGTACCGGCCAATTCCGCCTCCCGTATCCGGTGGATGGCGAAAGTGCGCAGGTCCCCGCGCAGATGGCAATATGCTTTTATGAACCACGAGGAATCCCTGTACGCCAAAACGTGTGGATCCACGAGACGGGTCGTTTCCACGCCAGAGGAAGCCCTATACCATATCTTCACCGATTTCCTGCGGGACCACGCCACGAATATTGCTTGGAATATCCTTGGGGCGATTGAGACCTCGAGCCCGGAAGCCACGACCAGCGCGTCAATCACCGCCGTGTCCAGAATGTCCGGGTTGTTTTCCGCCAAAAGATTGTCGATAGCGTCGCGGGCCTCGCCTCGGAGGGGGTTGGGGAATATCGCCTCCGCCACCTTCACCCCTAACACGGCCGCCACCATGTCCCGGTCCTCGAACTCCGGCCAGCTGAAATTCCAGCCGTGATGCCGCAAGTAATAGCCACGGTTTTTGGGGTCGTAGGCGATGGGGGCTCCGTGGACATCCTTGAGATATTTAATGTCGCGCTGAATCGTTTTTTCGGTACAGGCGATGTTTTGGTTCTCATAGCGTTCGAGTTTGCTCAATTTCTCCGTGAATGTCTTCGTGTTGGGGTAGTTGTTTTTTTTCAATTCCGCCACGAGCATGACAAGACGCCGCATTTGCTTTTTGTTTTCAGGCATACGTCATCTCCAGCGTTGGCCCCATTGTTTCCGCTGGAAAACCTATCTCCTAAACGATTATTCTGCAAATCCGCGCGAGGGTGGACACAAAATGTCCACCTCCCCTTCGTATAGTGTTGCCAGAGACGGACGAAAACGCCAAAAACAGGAGGATGGCGCGATGAGAAAGAGAACCAGTGAAAAAGGAACGGAGACGGTTCGGGGCGGAAAAATTTTGGGGAAAATTGTCGGACTCCAATATTATTCAAGACCTCCGAAGCCCGGCGACGAGGTGTTTTTCGAACGCGAACCCCGCAACGAATACGACCGGAACGCCGTGGCCGCGGTCTCCGTTAGCGGTCGTGTCGTTGGACACATTGAAAGAGGCATGGCTGTCTGGCTGGCTCCACTTTTCGACTCGGGAAAACTATTGCTCAAGGGCAAAGTTCTTGCAGATGTCGACGAATGGAACGCCCCAGTGGCTATCGATGTATTCCTGACGAAAAAAGGGAAATCGCTATTGAAGCGCTCCTCCGCGGACTCTCCGGAAAAGATTGTCCACAACCATGTTTTGGAGTTGTTCGACAAATCCAGTCGCTATTCCAAGGAGACACTAGAGGAAGCGGCCAGGGTTTTCGAGCCAATGGTGGCGGGAAGGTCGGTGGCGCCGGAGACAAAGCTTGTTTTCAGCATGTTCATGGCTCGATTGGACGAGCCCGACGCGAAGGAACGCGGAACGAGCGAAAAAGCGCTTTTAGCCGTCAAGGAATTCACTTCCAATTTGACATTTGGAACGCTGACAAGTAGCGGCCCCGTAGCGGTGCTTCCGGTTTTCCCGAAGGCAAAAAGGAGAAGACGACGCGAAGGCGGTTGGATTTCAGGGAAACGCGCGATGGAAGAGGGCTCCCTGGTTATCGAGGAGATCGACGGCGGTGTGGTGTCAAAGTTGAAGGCCCGTAATTTGGGATCTAAACCAGCCTTGCTAATAGGCGGAGAGGGTGTCAAGGGAGCGAAACAGGACAGGATTATCAATATCACTATGGTTGTCAAGGCGGCGGCGGAAATCGAAGTGCCGGTTTCGTGCGTGGAGCGTGGCCGTTGGCGCTACAGCGGAGAACAGGTGGCGAAATCCCAGGGATTCGCCAGCGCGAAAATCAGAAGGGATGTGACCGGGGACATCGCGGAAAACCTTAAACACGGCTCTAGAAGCTTTGCCAGCGATCAAGACATGGTATGGCACAATGTCGCCGAAATCTCCGCGCGCTCCGGCACGGAGTCGGAGACCGAAAGCCTGCATGAGATGTGCGAAGTCATGCGGGGGGACTTGGAGCATGTACGTTCCAAATTGCCTTTCCCAAAGGGAGCCGTGGGAGTCGCTTTCTTTGTCATGGGAAAACTTGTGTCTATAGACATCTTCCCCGATACCGGCATTCTAAAAGACTATTGGGACGATATCGTGGAAAGCGTGGCGATGGAAGCCGTGTTGGCGGAGGAGGGAGCGGAAAACAACAAAAAACGCGCGCCAAGAAAGGATGTCGCTGTTAAACGCGTCTCGAAGATTATCAAAAGCTCCTTGAGCTGCGATGTCAAAGTTGACAAGTCCCCTTCCAACGAAGGATGGCTCGTAACCGCGGCCGACGACGAATTCAAGGCTAGCGCTCTCGTTCACAACGAGGAGTGCGCGCATTTTGCGGGATTCGTCGCGTAAACCGCGGTCCGCGCCGCGGGGCGGGACACGCGCGCTTGCCAATTGCTTAGGAAGCCCTATTCTGTATTCCCCATGGAGAGGCGCGGATTCGAGTCACTGTATGTTCATGTTCCGTTTTGCGGGAAGAAATGCGCGTATTGCGCGTTTTTCTCGCTGCCGGACGCGTCCGACGATCTTGTCGACGCGTATCTCGCAGAATTGGCTAGACGCTTGGACGCCGCCCTTGGCAAGGTGGCCCCGGAGAGCGTTTACATTGGTGGCGGGACACCGACAATCCTGGACGAGGCGCGGTTGGCGCGCCTGTTCGGGATGATTGGACGGTTTGTCGATTCTTCCGGCGCGAAGCCAGTCGAGGTCAGCGTGGAGTGCAATCCCGAGACCTTGACCACGGGGAAGGCGGCGATAATCGCGGACTTCGCGAACCGTGTTCCTCTCGGGGCGCAGTCCTTCAACAATCGGAGTCTACGGGTTTTGGGGCGGCGTGGCGTTCCAAAGGATTTCCATACCGCTGTAGAACTCCTGAAAAATGCGGAAATCGCGGATATCGGTTGCGATTTGATTCATTCCATTCCCGACCAGAGCCTGGAGGAATGGGAGGCCGACTTGCGGGAGGCCGCCGCGTCCGGCGTTTCCCACATATCGACGTATTCTCTGACTTTCGAGGAGGGGACTGCCCTAGCGGCGAGCGGCTTGATCCCGCCAGACACCGATCTTGACGCCGCGATGTGGGAGTTGTCGTCGAATGTGCTTGGCGAGTCGGGATTTCTCCGATATGAGGTGTCGAACTTCGCGAAGCCTGGATTCGAGTGTCGGCACAATATGGATGTGTGGCATGGCGGGACTTTGCTGGGGCTGGGACCGTCCGCGGCGTCTTTCGATGGCGTCGACCGCTGGACCGAGCCCGCGGATATCGCGGAATGGCTCGATGGCGCGCCGCCGGAGATCGACGCGATTTCCGCGGAGCGCCGCGCTGATGAGATTTTCGCACTGGGATTGAGGACCGCCGCGGGGTGGGGAGATGGGCTCCTGGTGTCCAGAACCGGATTCGGTTTCGAGCGTTGGGAGGCGGTCCTGAACGAGTTGACGGAAGCCGGGCTTTTGAAATTCGACGGACGCAACGCGTCTCCTACGGAGCGCGGCATGGAACTCTGGGATGATATTGCAAAATTGGTGCTTGCGGAATAACTGGCAATTGCCTCAAATTGAGTAGAAAACATTTGTCGTCTCCAAGGGGTTTGAGAAAATTACTCCCAAAACCTTGGATATGACACTTTTAAAGACAGGCTTAATCCTATAAAAAATTAAGCACTTGCCAATTATTCAGTGGGCCCCAAATAGCACCACCTTATTGTGTGCCTGAGCCTTCCACTTTTTCTGCCGACGAGACACTTTTCAGCGAGCCCTGGCTAATCTCCAGTGTCGTCGAAAATCTCCATATCCGCTCCGATTCCGCGGATATCGTCAAAAAAACTCGGATAAGTTACTGCGGCCGCATCCGCCCCGTGAATGATAGTCTCGCCGTCAACGGCAAGGCCCATCACGGCAAAGGCCATGGCGATACGATGGTCTCCGTGCGAACTGACTTCCGCAGCGTTCAACTCTCCTCCTCGGATCCGCATTCCATCTGGAAGCTCCTCGACATCGCACCCCATCTTTCTCAACTCGCGGGTCATCAACGCTATGCGGTCCGTTTCCTTGATTCTGGCTTGGGGGCAATTGAAAAGAACCGTCTCGCCCTCGGCGACAGCACCGGCGACGGCCATAATAGGCAATGCGTCGGGAGTCGCGTTCAAATCGAATTCCCCACCCTTTAGTCTTCCGTCGGATTTGACCGTCACCATCCCCTCTCCGCGGTCAACTTCCACCCCCATGGACTCGAAATAACCAAAAACCGCCTTGTCCCCTTGGAAAT
>WFSE01000087.1 GCA_015486135.1 Lentisphaeria bacterium | reverse complement strand
GTCTCGACCCGCCATCCCAGCGCCAGGAGCGCCTTCCTATTCTCGCGGTCCCGCTCGATATTCCTTTTGAATTTGTTTTCCCAAAACTCGACATTGCTTTTCGGGAGTCTGTTGGCGGGGCATCCAGGATGGCAATGCCAGAAACAGCCATGGACGAATATCACGAGTGAATATTTCGGGAGAACTATATCTGGTTTGCCGGGGAGTTTGGACGAGTGAATTCTGAATCGGAAGCCCATTTTATGCAACATAGAGCGGACCCTTTTCTCGGGCGAAGTGTTTTTCGAAGCCACTCTACTCATCACCCAGGAGCGTTTTTCCGGTGATATCGTATCGGTCATGTGTCATCTTCCAATGTTTGTTCCGCGAATTCCGCTCAACAGGTTATCGATGATTGCGTTCATTGGCCCTCAACTCGGCCTCGGCCTTCCTCAAATTCAAGGTCGCATTGGTATAGTCCGGCTTCAGTCTCAGAGCTTCCCTGTACTGGACCACCGCCTCCCCGAGGCGACCTTGGCACGCCAAAGCCGAAGCCAAGTTGTGGTGCAACACGGGATCGTCCGGAGCTTCCCTCAACGCTTTGACGAAAAAACTCTCCGCTTCGGGATAACGTTTCTCCAGCATCATCACGTCCCCCAACCCCTTTGTTGACTCCACCATATCTGGATTCAGTTCCAGTGCGCGCCTGAATTTGGATTCGGCCTCGTCGACACGCCCGGAACGTAGGAGAAGGGAGCCTAGGCGGCTCAACAGGAGCGGATCATCCGGGGTTTGCTTCAACGCTTTCTCGAGTGCCTCCACCTCCTTAGCGTTAACGTTGGCGCCCATACCCCTCCTCGCCACTTCAAGCGCCTTTTCGGCATCGGCGAATTGGGGATTCAACTCCAACGCGTCCCTAAAAAACTCCGCAGCTTTATGGTAATTGCCCATACGCATCGCGACAACTCCCGCCATATAGCGCTCCTCCGGGCTGTCCGGCGCCCGTTCAACCGCGTCTTCGAATGCAGCCGCCGCTTTTTTCAAATCCCTCTTTTTGAGGTACAACACGCCCAAATTGTGCGCCGCGGCCGGAACGCCATTAGAAGTCTCGAGAGCCTTTCTGTAGAACCGTTCCGCCTCGTCGGCATCCCCCAATCTCCGGGCGTAATTCCCCATTTGGACTGCGATCAACGGATCATCCGGGCAAAGTCGCCAAGCCTTCTGGAGATATACCCCCCCCTCCGGCACCCTCCCGGTATCCATTAAAATAGCAGCCAGAGTCACATAAGCCTGCACATATCCTTTCCGAACGGCGATAGCTTCGCGCACGAGTTTCTCCGCGTCTTTGTAACACCCTTGCGCCGCCAGACTCGCCCCCAGGTTATGCAAGGCCTCCGGCGAATTAGGGTGGAGCTCAAGCGTTCTTTTTAGAACTCTGTCCGCCAAAAGTCGCTTCCCGGCAGCGTTGAGCTCGTTGGCGTAATTGATAGCTGTTCTCGCATCGTTCGGAGCCTTGGAGAAGGAATCGGCCCAGAAGTACAAGGGATGCGCCATCAACTCGTTGCGACGGGCCGTCAAGAACGCATACGCTAGCACCAAAACCACCATTACGGGAATACGAGCCTTCCTCAAAACGCCGATGCCCCCCCCCCCGGGGGGGGAGAATAACATCAAAATAAAAGGAACCCAAAGGAACATGGAAGGGGTGTACACTCGGTACTCGAAAGCGGGCTCGAGCGGGATTACCGTCGATTCCACCAGCAATTGAGCGAACCACCACGCCATCGCGAAAACAAGCAAAGGTCTTTTCCCCGCTTGCTTCACCATTACCACCGCGCAAGCCGCCAATCCCGCCAGCGCCAACAATGTGACCAGAGGTGAAATCGGGGATGTCGAGATCGGATAGTCGTACACCAATCGAGTTTGCGAAGGCAACGGTAAAAGATAAATGCCGACGTAGTAGAACACCACCCTGGCCTCCGTCAACAGACGCTCCCAAACGGTGAACCCACGCATGTGGTATTGCGCCGCTAATCGACTAAAGGGATCCGAGCCAACCCAAAACACCCCCAACGCCAACACAAAAAGCAACATCAAAGGCGCTAACCGCAACCAGCGCCTTATCCACATTCGGTCGAGCCTGAAGAAAAAACACTCGTAAAGCAAAACGAGAAAGGGGGTCGCAACGGCATTTTGCTTGGAGGCCAACGCCATTGCCGCGGAAATCGCGGCCCCTACAAAAAACGTCCACACAACGACGGACTTGCCTCTTTTCTCGCGACTCGCCAATCGCCCCTTCACATATAACAGCAACGACAGAACGGAAAAAAGGCCCGCCATGGCATTCATCCTTTGGCATACCAACGTAACGCTAAGGACCTGCAAGGGGTTCAACGCCCAAATCGCCGCGCTCCAAAACGCGACGGAATAGGGAAGCCGCGGATTTTCCTCCAATTCCCCCTCTCCAACAACCAATTTAACGGTCTCGACCAATAGCAGATAAAGGATAATAGCCGCAATAGCGTGTATAACTATATTCACCAAATGGTATCCAAATGGGGACAGGCCTCCGAAAAGATGGTTCAGCGCGAAACTTATCATGGGCAATGGACGGCCGTGCCCAGCATAACCGGAAAGAGGGCGTTCCACTATCTCATGGAAAGAAAATGCCTTCGCTCTGATTGCTGGATTGCCGGATATGGTGGGAATGTCGTCGAACAGAAACGGGGCGTGAACCGATCCGGCGTAAACAAACGCCACGGACACCGCCAAAGCAACAGCGTGAAAAACCAAAATCCGCCAGGGGCGCCATGGCGACAGCGGCGCCTCAATAGGCGCGTCGCCAAGAACATCTATTTTTTTTCCATTTTCGTTCTTGATTTTTCCATTCCCTCTACAACATTACCCCGCGACTAATGTGTCCCCATCGTCTAGAGGCCTAGGACACCGGGTTTTCATCCCGGCAACAGGGGTTCGAATCCCCTTGGGGATGCCATTTTGGCTTCCGTTGCGTTCGGTTGAGCGATTCTTCATTGGAATCCGACATTCCTTTTTCGCGATGCGAGCATTTGCACATCCTCCGTGGATATTTCTTGGTAGCCACATGGCTCCATACTGAAAAATGCCCGTCCTCCCGACAATTTGGGGAGAGCCTTGCTAAAGCCGAACATCTCGGCCAAAGGGACTTCACAGGAGAGACGCTTAACGCCCGCCGCATGCGAGATTCCATGAATCACCGCCCGCCGGGCCTGCAGATAGCCGGTAATTTCCCCAACAACCTCTTCCGGAGCGGTGATCTCCAGTTTCATTAGCGGCTCCAAAAGGACGGTGCCCTTGGATAGCGCCCCTCGCACCGACTCCATAACCGCCCCCGCCACAGCCGCGCCGGACGTGCGTTCCGGATCGCCTTTGATATCCCTGACTTTCCCCTTGATATATATTAACGGGTAACCGTAGTTGCCGCCGGTGTTCAGACTTCCCTCCAACGCGGAAACCGCGGCTTCCCTCCATTCCTTCGGCACGTCCGAAGATGCCGATATCTCCGCAACTATTCCCGGCTCCTGCTTGGGCACCGGTGTCAAATCCAAACTCACCTCCGCGAAAAGCTCGCGCTCCTTGACCGTCTTCGAAAAAACGCCAATCTCCGAAGTGGCGACGGGAATCGTCTCTCGAAACGCCACCTGTGGAACCCCAAACTTGACATCCACGTTAAACTCCTCGGAAATCCTGTGGCAACTTATCTCCAAATGCAGCTCGCCCATTCCCGAAAGGAGCCTCTGTCCCGTGGATTCGTGAATGCGGACACGCAACGTGGGATCCTCCCTGCACATAATCTCCAAAACGGAATCAAGCCGGGAGCGGTCCTTCGACGACTTCGGCTCCAACGCCATAGATATCACTGGCTCCGAAAATGTTATTTTTTCAAGCAACACCGGTGCCCCGACAGAACACAACGTGTCGCCAGTAACCACCCCGGAAGGCCCAACCACCCCCACTATGTCTCCAGGACCAACTCTATCTATCGATGTCACGCTTTTAGAACGCAATCTCAGAATTCGCTTCACCCGAACCCTAGCGCCAGTCCTGGGGTTCAACAATGTGTCGCCAGGCTTCAGATTGCCGCTATAGGTCCGGGTGTATAAAAGATCCGCTCCGCCACCAGCGAGCAACTTGAACACCAACCCCCTAAAGGCGTCGTCACGGGGATCCACGGTCACTGGCTCTCCGGTCTTAGGATCTATCCCATCGCACGCTCCCCTCTCCGAGGGACTTGGAAGAAAGCGTACAACACCATCCAAGAGGGGCTGGACCCCGATATCCCTCTTCGCGGATCCCGCGAAGACGGGAACCACCCGGCACGCCAATGTGGCGTCGCGCATTTCGCGTATCACCACCCCCTCTGCCACCTCCCTCCCCTCGATATACGCTTCCGCCAGCTCGTCGGAATAATCGGCCAAGGCTTCCACCAACTCGCTCCTGGCCGTCTTGGCTCTCTCCATCAATGAATCGGGAATCTCCTCTCGGACAACCTCCGAGCCATGCTCTCCGGAAAATCGCAGCACTTTCATGGAAAAGAGATCCACCACTCCCCGAAGCCCCCCCTCCTCTCCAACGGGAATCTGGACCGGGCATACTGAAACCTCGGAAAATTTCTCGCGCATCTCGCGAACCACATTGTCGAAAGACGCCCCCAACCGATCCAATTTGTTGACAAACGCCACCTTGGGCACGTTGTAGCGATCCGACTGCCTCCAAACCTTCTCGCTTTGGGCCTCGACCCCTTCCACCGCGCTGAAAATGACCACCGCGCCATCTATCACCCTCAGAGAACGCTCAACCTCGGCGGTGAAGTCAATATGCCCCGGAGTGTCCATCAAATGAATAGTGTGCTCTTCGCGGCTCCCTCCATCCGAAGTCACGGTCCAGGGAAAAGTCGCGGTAGCAGCGACAATCGTTATGCCGCGACGGCACTCCTCGTCAAGGTAGTCCATCACGGTGTTGCCCTCGTCCACCTCGCCAACCCTGTGGGTGGCGCCCGAATGGAAGAGGAATCGCTCGGTAGTAGTGGTTTTCCCCGCGTCTATATGCGCTATCACCCCCACATTACGAATGGAGGCAAGCCCGTCATCGCGTTGTCGCGCCCCGGAAGGACTCACTTTTTGATTTCCAACCTCTCGTTGCCAATAAAGCAAACCGTCCTCTTGGAGGTGACAACCAACACCATTCTGCTTTTACCAGTCAAGAGGAAAACAACAAAAGCCACAATCGCCAAACCTCCCACCGCCGCCCCGGCAACCGTAATGTTTGCATGCATAAAAATACCGGCGCCCCCAGCTACGAAGACAAAAACCAAGACCAAAATAGCCCCCACAACCGACGAATGCGCCCCCTCCTTGACACTCTCCACGGTCTCGTCCTTCATCATGCGCAACTTGATCCAGGAAGGAAGCTGAACATTCTCGCCAGCCCCGCCCGCGGGAAACGCACTCTCCGCTTTAGATGGCGATTGCGGCGACGACGACACTAGCGGAGCGGAAGCCACGGGAGGTGGGGCCGACGACACGGCCGGTGGTTCGGGTGGTGGTTCGGGTGGTGGCGAGGGT
>WFSE01000086.1 GCA_015486135.1 Lentisphaeria bacterium | reverse complement strand
GCTTAATTTTCATCGGGTCAAATTCCTTTTTAGCGGTGTCATCTCCAAGGTTTTGGGAGCGATTCTCCCAAAACCCTTGGAGATGACTAGCGATTTGAGGCATTTGCCAATTCCGGGAAAGCCGGAAACGCACCGCTGATCACGTTGCCTTCACCTAGGAGTGCAAAGCATCCTTCCGTTCGCTTTGCGAACCCTTTCCGCCTTCGGCACAACCCTACGGCGTGACAAGCCGGGCTTTGCGGAAGGACTTTCAGCAGCACCACGGATTAACGGACTCACGGTCTCACGGTTTCACGGTTTCACGGTTTCACAGACCTACATTCCTACGTGCTAAAAATCTTCCCTCCTGTTTTCCTCCGAATCAAAGCCGTCGGGTGAATTTGACAGGCCGGGAACGGCCTGCCCAACTCACGCGACCTCCGCGCTCTCAACTCCTCCGTGTCTCCAGCGAAGCGGGCATGCCACGCCGTAACTTTGTGAAGGCGGGTGGTGATAGTCTTCTCTTATTCGTGCTCATCCGTGTTCATCCATGGTTCTTTCTTTCCGTCTTCCCTCCGCGTTCTCCGCGTCTTCGCGAGGCGATCTCTTCTTTCCCTCTTTCTTTGCGACCTCCGCGTCTTTGCGAGGCAATCTCTTTTTCTTTTCCTCGCAGAGAAGCAAAGAACGCAGAAAGAGACGTGAGTCCGCTGAAAGTCCTTCCTTGAGCCGTTTCATGCCCATCCAAGATATCTTTATTGCCGATGTGGCGAAAAGAGTTCATTTTAAAGCATCCCAAAACAAGATAATTAGCCTCGTTATTTTTTGCATTAGAAATCAAGGGACTCGTGATTTTACATAATCCTGAAATTCTTGATTGATGCCTTGGGGCCTACCCGGGATCAAGCACCACCACTTTTAAAAGAGGCAATCCTCGATAGACCATGAAATCCAGTTTTTTTTCCGCAATATCCTGTATGCTATTTTTATGTGCTCTTCGTGAATAAGCTTCGCTTTACGCTCGGACCATTCGTGAACTTTTTTAATTACTTCAGACACGTTTTTCGCTGAATCTTTTGATACAATCCAGTGAACCGTCGCCAACAACTCCATGCCATAAGGGGATTCAAAGCCCTGGATAAGATCGGCGACACGGTCAAAATGCGCATTGGTATTAGTGTGTGACGCAAGAAATTTTTCAGCCTCTTCAACTGCTTCCGGCAGGTATTCAATTGGTTTTCCCGGGTCGTCACCACCGTCTCCATAACCGGTAATAAAATGATTCTCTATATGCTGGAGAACATTCTTCAGATTCGTCGCATACGGGCCGTAAGTTCCTTTTGTAAAATTCAAGCGCAAAGGCTCTCCGGCTTCCTGCATGAAATACATGAGCTTTTGCAATTCAAGCAGAGTAATCTGGGTATCCATTAAGCCTTGCAGATACCGTTTCATCAGCCCGAGCAAAGCGGCTCTTCCAACAGTCATGGCAGGTTTTTTTGTCCTATTGAGCATTTCTTTAGGTTCGGGAGCTCCAATCGGCTCAAAAAGCAGCACGTTGACATCCGGAATCTCACGAAATGCAGTCTCTATCATGGATTTGACTTCCAACCAGCTCAACCCGCCTAAGCCGCACCCCAAAGGCGGAATGGCTATGGACGATATTCCAAGTTTTTTCACCTCTTCCACCAGCGCCTTCAGCCCCATTTCAATATCTTCGATCCTACTTTTCCCTTTCCAATGGCGCTTTGTAGGGAAGTTGATTACAAATTTCCGAGAGGAATATAAATCACCAGTCAATTTGAATACAAACATCTTGCCGACGCGCAGCTCGTTGTTGTCGCAGACCTTCTTATAGGCTTTGAAATTTTCCGGGAAAGCCTTTTTGAATTGAGCGGCTATTCCTCTACCCATAACGCCAACACAATTGACCGTATTGACAATGGCTTCAGCGTCCGCTTTCAGCAAATCACCTTGAACCGTCTTAATCATGACATTTCTCCATCGCGCACGTCAGCTTGATTAATAATACCAGCCCGCCTTTACTTTAACAATAGGCTTATGCGCTGATTTCACAATTATTCGCTCGACTTTTCCCTGATGCGCCGCGTCATACACACCTATAGATTCAAACATATTCCATGAAAATTGTTCATAAACGAGGAATTCGGCTTGCTTGGCATCTTTACAATCACTCCAATAGCGTTGCTTTACCGCTTCCCAGTTGACTTTATCCAAATCCTCAAATTTATTGTAAAAGTCACATAAATAAGCTCCGGCATTACCATTTGTGAACGCCCATTTTTTCTCGTTTTCTTCCGCCCAGTTGATAGCTACGCTCATTTTCGAGACCAGATACACGATGTCCTCCTGGCCACCTTTGTATCCCAATTCATCGCCTCTTTTGTGAATGTAATACAACATGGGGGCGTGAACGTGAAAATAAAACGGAACATAATCGCCAACCATTGTCCCTGGATGACAGGCGACTTCTATTTCATTCAACCTCCTCTGCTTGACATGGGAAAGTCCAATTTCTTGATTGCAATGCTTTTTAGCCAACTGAATTTTATCCGACCATAAAAATCCATCCGCAATGATCGATGACAAATTATCGATATGCGTCATATGCAATATCGGTATTCTTGATGGATCTTTCACTTTTCACCTCATACTATCAGTATTTTATCTTAAAAGCACTCTTCACCGCTTTGTAAGAGAAACACAAAGGCATTCCTTCAATTAGGGCCCGCTGAATAATTGGCAAGTGCTTTATTTTCATTTGCTTAGGCCTGTTTTTAACGGTATCATCTCCAAATTTTTGGTAGTAGACCTAGCAAAAACCTTGGAGACGACTGACGCTCTCCGTTCAATTTGAGGCACTTGCCAATTCCGGGAAAGCCGGAAACGCACCGCTGATCACGTTGCCTTCACCTAGGAGTGCAAAGCATCCTTCCGTTCGCTTTGCGAACCCTTACGGGCTTTGCGGAAGGACTTTCAGCAGCATCACGGACTCACGGACTCACGGCCTCACGGACTAACGGACTAACGGACTCACGGCCTCACGGATTCTCTCACTTTATCGCCTTTTCGATTGCCTCCATCTCGTCCGGATTATCCGGGTCGGCTTCGTCAAGGGCTTTCTGATACATCTCCTGGGCTTTGGCTCCATCCCCCGTTGCCCTGTAATATTCCAGCGACAGCAGATAATCATTCACACAACACGCCGCAAGCTCAGCTTCCTCGAGAGCTTTATCCGAGAACGGCAAGTCGTATTCCGCGATTGCCAGAAAATCATCAACGCCGCACGCCTCGTCCATTATTCGCCCTTCAAGGTCATACAGCAAATCACATCTGATGTCATCGCAAGCCTGATCTTCAAGTTGCAGACCGCTTAGCGCCTCATAAATAGCGCACAAATTCTCTACCTCAACAGTCTTGTCAATTGCGTTGCGAAGCAGTTCTTCTCCCTTGCGCGCGTTATTAAGACGGGAAAGATAGCCCGCCCCCAACTTCAGATAAGCGTCCCCGGATTCATCCAAGCTCCGTTCCGCTATCGCATAAAGCGATGGCATTTCCGATTTATCCTCAAGGCAATCATCCTGAAAATCGGCTACACTGATATAATCATTGGAGGTTTTCGCGATTTCCGCGGCTTTTCCAGACAGTTCTTTCGCTCTTTTTTCATCATGGAGATATAGCATATAAGAGTGAGCGACTCCAAGAAGGTCCCCGGTATTTTTGGCTTTGGATAACGCGACCTCGTAGATTTCCCTCGCCCACGCCTCATCTCCCAAATACTTGATTATCGAATCCGCCACACACCTGAAACTTCGGGGATATTCGCTTCCGGCAATAATACGCTTGAAAAATTCCGTCAAACACTTCTTCTCGTCCGGCTCTGAAATGCTATCGAGTATCTCCTCGGGATTTTCCACATCCGCGGAGATAATGTTCGTTAAAATTTCATCTTTGAGTTTCGCATTCATTTTTTCTCCTTTTTTTGCTATCTTCGTCCCGTTTTTCTCAATGTTTTCAAAACTTCATCCAGCGTTCCGCCGACAATGCTCTCCTCTTTGGTATTATGGATTTCAATATTCGGATCCGCCGTTCTGCGCATTACATTGGTAATATTTCCAGTTTTGATTTCACTGCAGAATTTCAGGATGCTTTTCCTCAGCAATTCATTCAACTCCTCAAATATCTGAACGCGCCAGGTGCCGCTTCGGTTGAAAAACCGGATACGAACCCAGTCGTCTTTCAGGAGATCCAGTATTATCTCGTTTCTGGCGTACCCTTCCCATCCCACCTCCTCTTTGTGCTTGGCGTAGGTTTTCGCTATCTTATCGGCCGTCAGCCCGAAAAGCCCCGGCTCCTCCGCGATGGCAAGAATATGCCGAACCGGAACCGGAATGATTTTCCCTTTCGGACTGATGAAAAACGCATCGTAATTCATTTCCGACATCCTTGTCCGCCATCTCATTTAAACCCAGACACCCAACGCTCGTCCACTATATGCCCCCGCCGCATATTTGCCAAATACCCCCCCCTTGCGGAGAAGAGAAGGCCATTACCACCCGCCTTCACAAAGTTACGGCGTGGCATGCCCGCTTCGCTGGGGACACGAAGAATATATTCGGCAATATCCCAACCGTTCTTTCCCGCGGGACCGAGAACACCCGGACGAGCGTGGGCGTTATTATAAATCAGCCCAACTTCCAATACTGCAACCCGCAGTTTCAAAAGCCCCCACGAGCAGTCCAGATGATCTCGCCGCTGTCCTCTACACCATTCGGCAACAACACCTTTGCCTTCTCCCCGACCCAGTGTCCGCAATTGAATATTGACTGAGTGCCAACATCCATGGAAGAGATATCATCCTTCACATTCAAGCGATACCAGATCAGATTAGGACACTTCAATCCATCAAAACACTCCACTTCGACAAAAACGGCTAACAGAGATTATCTTGTCCTTTTGATTACAATGCGCAACCCATCAGGCTCAATTCCATCCTTATATAA
>WFSE01000085.1 GCA_015486135.1 Lentisphaeria bacterium | reverse complement strand
CCACCAGCGGATTACCCGCCTCGATATCGCCTGTCGCGTATTCGGCATCCCAATCGCCGTTCCCAACATCATCCGCGGAAGCCGCGACATCCGCCCCGGTGGCGGCCGCCAAGGCGTCGACAAACGCCTCTCCTTCGGCGCCCTCGGCCACGTCGCAACCGTAGAGAACGATATCGGCACCGGTATTGAGATGGTCTCCCCACTCGGAGAGCTCTCCGGAGTAGTCCGGCAGTGTGTCGGAATCAAGAACATCAAATCCCAGGACGATTTGTCCTTGGTCGCCGTGCGAAACGATGTGCAAGCTGTCCACGCCCTCGGGATGGGCTTCGAGAATGGCGGTTATCTGCTCTATGCCGTGTCCTGGATCGAGAACGTGCGCCTCCACGCCGTCCGGCAACGCTCCTACAATGGCTTCCGGGTTGGGAACAGTGGAGTCCACGACGAGGATGTCCGCGCCCGTTTGGGAGTCAGTGTCGCCACCAACTTCGGCCAGCAGAGCCGCCACGGAATCGGAATCGTGGGATTCCGCGCTATCCGCGCCGTCGGTGTAGCTAGCATCGCCGCCATCCGCGTCAGACCCGTCGTTGTCCACTGGAGCATCGCCGCCTGTTTCCGGGGCGTCGCCGCCTGTGGCACCGGCATCCCCGCCGGCTCCGGAGTCGGAGTTGTCCGCGGCATCCGTCCCGTGGGCGCTCGGGTCAGCCCCGGTGTCGTGGGAGCTGTTAGCATTGTCGGATGCGTCGGACTGGTCCTGGACCGAGCCGGTCTGATTCGCATCGGAGGCGGCGACTGCGGCGGCCGCGTCGACCGCCAACGCCGCGTCGAACAACATTCTGTTTTCAAGTTCGTACATATTCAGATCCACCAAGTCGAAATTCCGCTCTTCTCCAGCGGATAGCGGTGCAACCGCCATCAACCCACTCTATATTATACCAAAATCTCTAGTAATTTGCTAGGGCTTTTGAAGAAATCTCTGGAATTTTCTCAAACCTAGTCTCGGATATCTGGGATTTGTTCCGCACGTTGCCCGATACTCAGGCCCGTCGTTCCTCGAGTAGGCCCCTTCCACGCCGCAGGCACCATTACGGCTTTGCTGAAGTCCCGGCCCCGCCGTCGCAACCCGACCTCTTCTTTCCCGGAATTGACAAGTGTCTCAAATCGTTAGTCGTCTCCAAGGTTTTAGGGGGACTTGTTTTTTCCGTGACGAGAATTTAGACGCTGTTTTTTGTGTGCCGATATCGCCAAAACTCTCGTTAGATTTTTATCATTGGGATGAGCTTCGAGAGCGGCTTTCCAGATACGGCGCGCCTCGTCGAGTTTGCCTTTCTGGGCGAGAATAATGCCCAAGTTGCAACTAGCGGCGGGATGGAGTTGGCTCAATCGCAACGCTTGTCTCAGATCTTTTTCCGCCTCGTCTAGGTGTCCCATTTTAGCGAGGTAGAGTCCCCGATTAGCGTAAGCCGTGGCGTATTTGGGATGTATGGCCAAGGCCTTTGAGCACGCCATCACGGCTTCTTGGAAGAATCCAGCGTCCCCCATAACCACGGCGTAGTTGTTGAGGGTTTTAACGCTTTTGGGAGCGGACTGTACACCCGCGATAGCGATTGAGCGCCGAGTTCTCCAGTCCAAGGTTCTAAGGATGGTTCTCGCGGAGAGCGCGGCCAATAGCGCGGCTAGCGTAACAATCAGCAATTTTCGTCCGGCTCGGTTGGCGCCGCCTCGATTCGCCGCCCGCAGAAACATTCGAGCCGCTAATCCCGCGAAAATCGCCAACCACATCGACGGCAAGTACTGCAGGCGTTCGGCGAAGATAGTGCCTCCCGGGACGATGAAGTTGCCCCCGGGGAGGATTGAGACCACGAACAACCCCATAAGTAGCACGGTGATCCATTTGGTTCTTGGGAAACACTTGACGAATATAGCCGGAACCGCCAGGAACAAGATCAAAGTGCCCCAAGCTCCCGGGTCGAAAATGGTCGTGGAAGGAAGAACTTGAGCGTAGGAATAATCGTTTGACAACACTGCCGGGTACAAAAATTTCATTAGAGCCAAGCCTTGGAGCCGCACCGCCGCCACGACGCGGAGCGGGACCGGGGAAAGCGCGATGATATTGTCGATAAATGGGTCGAAAAACTGTTGTTTTGGGAGCCATGAGCCCAAAAAGAAGCGACGCCCGCAGAAGACAAGCGCGGCGGCGGCGACGTATATGGAATATTTCCGGAACATCTCCGGCGTGTGGAAAGCTTTCCACCACCGGCCCCTGAAGCGGTAGGCGTCGATAAGGATGCATATCGGGAGGAAAGCCGCCCCGTGCTCCTTCGACATGAACGAGAGGGCGAAGAACGCCCCCGCCAAAAGATTGGCCATCAAGGGGCGGCGACCGGAGGAGAGGTGGGCGAGGAGCCCGGCCAGGAGGAAAAACGCGCAAAGCAATTCCCCTCGTCCAAACGTCGGGGTAACCGCTTCCACGTGAATGGGATGGACCGCGTAAAGCAAAGCCGCCACAGCCGCCGCCACGGGTCCAATCGCCAATCTTCTAGCGAGGAAAAAGAGCATCAACGATACGGCGGCATGTAGCAGGAGGTTGGTAAACCTGAAAACCGGTGACCACAGATGCCCCTTGATCGCCATGGAGACCCGGGCGTCCAGCCAATAGGATAGCAATGTCATCGGGCGATAGAGGCCTTGAGTCTTGTTCTCCTCCCAGAAGGAGCGGGTCCAGCACTTCAGTGGATTGGTTTCGGATTTATAGAACGGGTCGTCCCTGACGAGTTGCACGTCGTCGAAGACGAAATCCCCGTCTATCCCGGAAATGTACGGAAATACCGCGGCGACCACCACCGCCAAGGGGAAGAATTTCACAATTGTCCTAAAACGAGAAGAATCCATATTCAGTCCCGCCCATCTTGTTTGTATCCATTTTCCTCCGCTATCAGCGTTCGTCTAGCGGCATCTTCTCGGGACAGGGGGCTTTCCGGAGATAGTTCGACGAATATATCCGCCGAACCGTCGGATTTAAATCGCCACGCCACGACTCCGTCACCGGGCAGCCTGTGCGTCCTCGAGCGGAAAGAATCGAGGACTCGGCGTTCCGCGTCGCCTCTCGGGAGAGTTTCCACGGAGACATGACCTTCCGCGATTTCCGCGTCGAGCTCCTCCTGGTCCACCAGAGGTTGGCCGGCTGGATCAAGGACTATTCGCAGTCCGGCTTCGCACGCCAAAGAACCGCGGGCTCCGCGGAGAAAATCCTTTTTACGCTTCCTCCATAGCGTCTCGGCTATCCGAGCCTCTCCCTTCAATATATCCTCCCACAACGCCGTCGCGTCGCCATCCTGTTCCGTCGCCATTTCCAGCGCTTCAACGGCTTCCATGTCGGAGATTTCCCCGCGGAAGGCTCCGAGCGCCGACAGGATAGCCATTTCGTCGTTTTTCGAGTGCCGCGGGGCCTTTTCCAGCCCATACGGGTCTACTAGAAAAAACGAGAACTCGTCGCCTTCCCGCCGGGCTAGGATATTGCCGTGGTGCAGGTCGGGGTGTTTTATTTTCGCTTGGAGGAGTTTTTTAAGGAAATCCGCGAAATCCGCGAGGAAACGCTGTCTGAACTCCTTGTCGCCAGCGGCATTGGAGAACCACCAAGCCCCCGCGGTCTCGGCGTTTTCCAACGCTTCCGTCACGAGCGCGCTGGAGGCGTCCTTCTTTCCCCAGCCCAGCGGGGTTACGGTTGGGATTCCCAACGCTCCCGCTAGTTTCAGCGCGTCGAATTCCGATTTCATTCTCGGCGCCAGCGCCTCCTTTATTTTCCGAGCGACGGAATCCGGGCGCGATATTTTCACGAAAAGTTGGATTCCGGTTGCGGTGGTGGTGCGGAAGACATCGCGTTCGTAGTTGGATTTAACCAGTCCCAGTTCAATGGCGGCGGGAATATTGTCTGCCCAAGGGGATAGGAGAGATGGGTCGGTGATACGCCAAGTCCAGCCGCCGCGGCGCGCGACAGTCATCTCCTTGCCGGAATCGACACGATTTGGAGAATCACCACCCATGCCGTTGTTATCTCCAGAATGCGGTGCCGCGCTTGGGTTGGATACCCGTGTCCGCGCCGTCGTCCGCATGTTATTTCAGGACTAATTCCCGGATATTTTTCTTGCCAGCCCTCAAGATGGCTGTGCCGTTAGCGAAATCGTCAAGCGTGACATTGGCGTTCATATCGGTTACGCGGGTATCATTGAGGTACACGCCACCACCTTTGACGAGGCGTCTGGCATCTCCGTTCGAAGTTGCCAATCCCGCGGCCGCGAGTAGTTTCACAATCCAGAGTCCGGCTTCCACTTCCGCTTTGGAAACGCTGTGGGTTGGGAGGGCGCCCGTTCCTCCGGCACCGCCGATTTTGATGTCGGCGACTCTTGACGAAGTGCCTATTTCCCCTTTTGGATCGGCGGAGCCGAATTTCGCCACAGCCGCTAGGAAGGCTTTTTCGGCGGCGGTATCGCCATGAGCCAAACTGGTAGCCTCGAACGCTAGTATCTCCTTGGCGCGATTAATAGCTGGAGCCGGCAAGGCCGCCAAGCGTCCAATCTCATCCAACGGTAAATTCGTGAAAAGCTTTAGGAGTTTTTCCATGTCGGCGTCATCCACATTACGCCAGAACTGGTAGTAGTCGAACACGGAAGTTCGGGCGGGGTCCAGCCACACGGCGCCTCCAGCCGTCTTGCCGAATTTCTCCCCGGCTTTGTCGGTAAGCAGCGGGAAAGTCAGGCCATGCGCCTCCGTGGCGGAGAGCTTGCGGATTAATTCCACGCCGGCGACGATGTTGCCCCATTGATCTTGACCGCCCACCTGCAACGCACAATTGAAGCGCTTGTTCAATATGTGGAAATCATACGCTTGGAGAAGCATATAGCTGAATTCCAAATACGATATTCCCGTTTCGAGTCGGGATTTCACCGACTCCGCGGCGATCATGCGGTTAATCCCGAAGCGGCTGCCGACTTCGCGGAGAAAATCGAGCAGGTCCAATCCGATCAACCAATCGGCGTTGTCAACCAAATCCGCCTTCCCGTCACCGAAGTCAATAAACCTGGAGAGTTGCTTTTTTATGGCGGCGGTGTTGGCGGCGACTGTTTCTCCGGAGAGAATAGGCCGCGCCTCCTTTTTCCCGGAGGGGTCTCCGACCAAAGCGGTGGCGCCACCGACGAGGGCAATGGGTTTATGTCCCGCCTGCTGGAGGCGGCGCATAGCCATGACTGGAAGCAGGTGGCCGACATGCAAACTATCGGCCGTCGGGTCGAATCCGGCGTAAAATACGACGGGCTCCTCCCCCAGCACCCGTTCGAGGGAATCGGGATCCGTGGACTGGTACACGAACCCCCTATCCCGCAGATCGTTCAGTACGTTGGCGCTCATACGCTTTTCCCATTTTTCACAACGGCCTCTTTTATTGCCTTGATATGTTCCGGCGTGGTGCCGCAACACCCCCCGATAATATTAGCTCCGGCATCGATGAGCGCTGGCATGCGGTTCCTCATATCCTCCGGGGTTTCGGGAAACGTATCGACACCGTCCACGTTCACTGGAGCGCCAGCGTTGGCGTGGACCAGGATTGGGACGGAGGGGGCGTTGCCGCGGATTTCGCGCACGACCTCCACCATATGCTCCATTCCATTCCCACAGTTGGTACCGATGATGTCGGCTCCGGCATCGATTAGGGCCTCGGCCATCTCGGCTGGAGATACTCCCATCATGGTGCGGTAGTCCCCGTTGACGGTCCGTTCGAATGTGAAAGTGCAGACAACTTCGAGCGAGGTCCGTTCTTTAGCCGCCCGTATGGCAAGAACGGCTTCGTCTATAGCGCTCATGGTTTCCACGCATATCACGTCGGCGCCGCCTCGTTCCAACGCCATTGCCTGTTCGGCGAACGCGTCGAACAATTCCTCCTCGGAAACATCTCCCATCATGAGGATTTTTCCCGTTGGGCCGATTGATCCCAGCACCCATTTGTTATCGCCGACGGCTTCCCGCGACAACCGCGCCGCCGCCTCGTTTATTTCGGCGGCTCTTTCCGCCAAACCATAATGTTCCAATTTGAATTTAGATCCACCAAAACTGTTCGTCTCGACCATGTCCGCCCCGGCGGAGGCATAGCTAGCCGCTATTTCCCGCACGTCGTCAGGACGTTCCAAGCACCACAGTTCGGGGCACTCTCCAGGTTCCATTCCTTTTTTCTGGAGGAAGGTACCCCAGGCGCCATCGGACACTAACACCACGCCCCCGTCCACCACGTCGGTTAGTCTTCTTCTAGGGACTTCCATTTCACTCTCCCATATCGCTTCGGCTTCCCAGCACGCTCCAAAGATAATCTACTCGTAGCGACAATCAACCCCCGGGGGGTTTTTGGAGCCGACGAGGTTGCGGACGGCTCAAATTCCTTAAATCGTCAGGAGTTACGCGAAACACTAAAATGGAATAAGCCACGCGTCCCACAGGCGCGAAATTTTCCCGTAGCCACCGGAGCCGTTCCGGGTTGGCGGTGACTCCGACCAAGTCATTCACCCTGACCAAGATCTCACCCGCCACCGGACGCGAAGGGCTGTAGATGGCTTGGGGATGTTGGCGCACGTACTCTTTGAGCCACATGGAGTCCATACCCATGTCCACGTTCGAGTCGGCCAATATCCGGTAGGCTTGCTTCCGGTCGAGCAAAAGTTCGTTGAAATAGGATTCGTAATGGGGAAAATAGGACAATGAACTAGCCACCAGCCACGCTAGAGCCAACGAGACGAAAATCCTCCGCGGCTTCCCCAAGGTCCCCCACCCGTCGCGCAACAACGACCCGGCAAGGATAAAGAGAAAAGGATAAACCACTAGAAGCAAGCGTATCCCCATCTGAGCGTGCAACATAAAACTCATCACAAAGCCATATACCGCCACCGGCGCGAGCAGAAACAACTCGTTGTCGAAAAAATGTCGCCGGAATCCGCTCCGGAACAGCGCCACCAAGGCGGTGATGATCAGTATTTGCGTCGGCAATGGAGTTTTGAACACGTAGGCGACGAGAAAATAGCTGAAGAAGCCCTTCCCCGGAGGAGCCAGTTCCCCCAAGAGGTAGACGCGTCCGAAGTAGCGGTTCGTAGCGTCGCTGAATTTGACCAGATCCAATCCCTGCACATACGGGTAGGGGAGCGGAATGGGGATATCGCCAATGAAACCCGCGTGACGCTGGAGGTTTTTGAAAAAGTCACTCTCGAAATGGTATCCGTTCAAAGGGGTGCCAGTACCATTGAAGAGAAACGCGACGTTGATAATGACAAGCGCGGCAAGGGCGTGAAGCGTGATCCACGCGGCCCAAGTTTTCATGGACGGCGGGGGCAGTTGAGTTTCCACATCCGCCACCGGTTCGGAACGGCTTCGAGACAGGATCCTTACGACGAACACGATGAAAAAAATCGGAACAAGAAATACCGCCGAGTATTTCGCGATTTGCGCGAGGCCGAAACCGAGTGCGGAAAGCGCGCAATTTTTCCAGTCGGGACGGTTAAGAAAACGCCAGAAGAAATAGGTGCTCGCCAGTATGGCGAGAAGGACGAACAAATCCGTCGTTATCAACCGGCCATGAGCGATAATATTGGGAGAAAAGGCATACAACGCCAAAGCCAGCAACCCCGCGTGATAGCCGTAGAGCCGCCTCGCCCAATGAAACACTAGGGCGGCGGCGAGAATGGAAAACGCTATCGTGACCAACCTGGCGGCATTGTAGTGGCTTAAAAAAGCGAGGTCCACTCCGGACACGCGGTGTATCAAACGTCCCAGGGCCCAGGGCGCGGCGTTCAGGGCGGAAACCGGCATTTTACTGTCATCGAATCTATCGCTGTCGAGCTTTGATATCAGCTTGCTGCCGTAAAAGAAACTAGCGCCCTCGTCAAACGAGGGGGTTTTACGCGTAATGCTCGCCGTGGAGACCGCCGCGATCAACGCGAGAAGGGCCAGCACGGGCGCGCCGCGCCGAAACAGTCGTCCAAGATTGATCCTCTGTTCGGAAAGTTGCTTGTCCATCAAAGCCTCCAAAAGATTCTCGCCAACATGAAAATATCACGTTCTCCTGTCAAATCCATGCTTGAATCGCATATGGTGGTCGTTGACAAAAATGGTTTTTGAGAGTAGAGTCCGCCTTTTGATTCGTGTTCCGAACGGGCGCTGGAGTGGAGATCGCGTTGACATGAAGCATAGTGCGGAGAATATCAAGGCAATAATGTCCGAGTTTCCTTTGTACGGGGATTTTGTCTCAGCGGGGCCGTATGGATCGGGACATATAAACGACACGTACGCGGTGGCGTTCAATCAGGGCGGCACTCCGGTACGGTACATACTGCAAAGAATCAACCATGACATATTCAAGGACCCGGTGTCCCTGATGGACAATATAGAAAGGGTGACCCGGCACCAGGCCGAGGTACTGCGTGGTTTGCCCGACACCTCCAGGCGCGCCATCATGGTTATATACGCCAAATCGGGGAAGCCACTGTATCAAGACCGCGACGGAAATTACTGGCGGGTTTATGTCATGATCGAAGGAGCCCATTCCCACGATGTTTTGGAAACCCCCAGCCAGGCCTACCACGCAGCACGGGCGTTCGGAAGCTTTCAAAAACTTTTAGCGGACTTGCCAGGCGGAAGACTCCATGAAACGATTCCCAAATTTCACGACACCCCCAGCCGGGTAGCCGTTCTGAAAGAGGCGGTGGAAAAAGACGCTTGCAACCGCGCCAAATCCGCGGAAAAAGAGATAGAGTTTGTCTTGGCCAGAGAAGGCGTGGTGTCGAAATTAATTGACCTGAACAAGGCGGGTTTGATCCCCGAGCGCGTCACCCATAACGACACGAAGCTGAACAATGTCTTATTGGACGACGCCACCGGGGAAGGGCTTTGTGTAATAGATCTCGACACCGTAATGCCTGGCTTGGCGTTGTACGATTTTGGGGACATGGTCCGGACGGGAACGAACTCCGCGGCCGAGGACGAGTGCGACTTGTCGAAAGTCACGTCCAATCCCGCGATGTTCGCGGCGCTGGCGGAAGGATATTTATCCGAGGCGGCGGCGTTTTTGAACGACAAAGAAGTGGAAATGATGCCCTTCAGCGGGATTCTCATCACATTGGAGATTGGAGTTAGATTCCTCACCGACTACCTGCAAGGAGATGTTTATTTCAAGACCAGTCGGGAAACACATAATCTCGACAGATGCCGCACGCAGTTCAAGCTCGTGGAATCGCTGGAAGCCCAAGAGGAAAAGATGGCGCGCGTTGTCGTGGAGGCATTGGGGAAGGCGCGTGTCTTGGACGCGTCATGAGCGAGGCGGGACGCATTCTTTTCATTTTGAAGTCGGAGAAGACCCCGAGTTCAAGGATTCGTTTTATTGATCTGCTCCCGTTTCTATCGTCCCGCGGGATGGAATTCGAGGTGGAATACCTTCCCTCTTCGTGGCGTTGCCGCCACCGTCTTTTCAAGCGGGGACGTGAGTTTGATATTATCGTGCTTCAAAAACGGCTACCGTCCTGGTGGGACTTCCGAGTGTTGAGGGAAAACGCCAAAACGCTGGTCTTCGACTTTGACGACGCCGTATATTTGCGGAATGCGTCGCCGTCATCGAATCCAAAAGATTACGAAAGCGCCACTAGGCGAAAACGGTTCGCCAGAATAGCCCGGGAATCGGATTTGCTGATAGCTGCCAATTCGGTGCTGGCGGCAGCGGCAGCGGACACCGCCCCTGGAGCCAAGGTGGAAATTATCCCCTCCTCCGTGGATGTAACGGCCTTCCCTCCGGTCGACAAGGAGCGCGCGCTGTCTTCGCCCCCGGTGGTGGGCTGGGTGGGAACCAAGGCCGCGTCCAGTCACTTGCTACACTTCGCTCCAATGTTGCGAGCGGCTCGGGAAAAGAGGGATTTTGTCCTTAGAATCGTCTCAAACGAGTCGTTCGACATCCCTGGATTAAAGGTTGAAAACAAGCGTTGGTCATTGGAGGGAGAAGCGGAATTGATTCGCTCGTTCGACATTGGGATTATGCCGTTATCGGACGACCCCTATTCCCGCGGCAAATCCTCCTATAAAATGCTTCAATACATGGCAGCCGGAGTTCCAGCTCTAGCATCGGCGGTGGGAATGAATTCAGACGTGGCCGGTCAAGAACGCGCGAATGCCGCGCTAGCCCCCACCCCCGCCGAGTTCGATGCCAAATTAGTGGAATTGCTAGACAACGAAAAATTGCGGAGCGCCCTAGCGGAACGAGGACGAAAAACTGTCGAGGAGCGATTCAGTCGCCAAGTTGTCGGGCAACAGTTCGCAACTATCCTGAAAAAAACGGCGGGGATGAAAAGTCATTGAATGGGCGAGTGTCGTACGACGGGAAACTGAAGGACTATCCCTTGCTAGATTCCCGAACTAGAATATTCCTCGCGGCTTCCCGCGATATAACGAGTCTCTGCTCGAAAGAACGGACAATTATGTTTCGCTCCGATGGATCATTATGGGCCATCGTAACCACGCTCCCGGGATGCAAGCCCATTTCCAGCGTCTTCACATCATTGTTAGCGAGCACAATGACCTTTCCTTCATCGGGAATCAAATCCAAAGTTGTTTTCCCGGACTCCTCCGACGCATTTGAAGGCCGACAAACGCCACAACACTTGCCACGGCAACGATTTCGTTTTTTCCCGAATCCCAACAAGGCGTCTCTCCTTCAAATAACATGGCAAACATAACGAATAACGTCTAGGACTTGCTGAATAACGGCCAAGCGCTTTATCGCTATTAGGCTAAGTCCGTTTTTAACGGTGTCAACCCTTGAGATGCTGGAATCTCAAGACGACGAAACCAACGGCACCACCCAAAAACGCCAATCGGCATAGCGAGCGAAACCATAGGAGGCGAGAGGGAGCGCGATGGCAAGAGGCTAAAAAAAACACTAGAAAATAAACGAACGAAGAAACGGTAAAGCAAAACCGGAAACTTGGAGTAGTGTGGGCCAATGGTATTTGCGCCGCCAAGAAAGGAAACACCGCCCATCGCCACCACCTGTCGGGCGCAAACAAGACGGCGCCAGTTTTGTAGCCGGCGCTGGCATCCTCCCGAGCGTCGTAAGCGTCATGATGCATGGAGCCAGCCGTCATGGCCATAGCGAAAAACAGCGCCTCCGGCAAATGGAGTCCCAGCTCCCCCACTTTTCCAGAAACGCAAGCCACTCCTAGCAAATAATGCAGCCCGCCACCAATAAAGTTATGAGCCATGCCCGCTAAACAGCGCCGTTTTCCCCGCAACGAGTAAACATCCCAATTTATCACGACAGCAAGCATCAAAAATCCAAACAGAGGCCGTACTACGCACATTGCCACCACGACGAACAAACCAGGGAGCTTCCACAAGAGCCCCGGGGATGTCACGGGCAAAAGCGCGACTCTTTTACCCGCCACTCCAAACGACTGGTCATTGATCGTAATCACATGCACAGCCACGAGAAGCGAAAGCGGAAACACCCAAGCCAACATCGGCCAGTCCTTGATGTCTGCGGCTCCAATAAATCCAATTGTCGGGATACCAAACGACAAAAGGACTTCCAGCAATCTAGATGCCATGCTTTTACGTTTTCCTGCGAAATTATCCATCTATCGCTCCCGTGGAGGTATGGTTGAGAATTCATCCACATTGATTATAATCCACTTAAACACGCCAACAAGCACTTGCCCCCGGGCTACAATCGCCGAGCCCTCCTTAGGTGCGTATCCTTTTTTGAAATTCAGCTTGACATCCCCCGTCCCCAAGGGAGTCAAGGGACTCCCAAATCGTACGAAAAGCCTTCCAGACACGAATGCCTCGTCTTTCACAGGCTCTACCGCTCCGGGAACATGCTTGAATCCCGGAGTCAGATATTTGACGACTCCCGCCACCACGCCCCGAGTGCCTTTGGGAATATACCCCATGTGCCGCCACTGAATCTCTCTCAGTTCAGCATAGGTTTTCTCATTCGAAGCCGGCTTAACTGGAGGATATTGGAAGACGCGTGGATTGCCATGGAGGCTCAATGGTAAAACAGCGAGGAAAATAGCGACTCCGGCAACAACATTGATAATGGCCAACTCCCCGCTCCCCGGAACCTTGGAGGACGAAGTACCTTCATTAAAGAGAGGAGTCAAATTCTCCACCTTTCCATACGCCTTGAGCAAGGCCGACATAAAATAGGATATTGTTACAACGCCTAAAATAATCAGCGGGGGCTCGATAATAAATCGATAAGCAATGCGCGGGAAACCTATAATATGGGCGAAGGCATAAGCCATTAGCACAACAAGTAGGGGCCATGTGGCCTCAAGTGCGTGGGCAAAAGGAGGCAATATGCGTTTTCCCAAACACGTGCCGAAAAACAGGATGGCAAATACGGCTAGGTACAATAGCCCTTCGAAATCTATCAATGGAACAACGACACCGCCCAAGCGCAATGGAAACACGTAGGCTTTTGGGAGAAAAAACCGTCGCCACGGCGTTGGCGGGGCCCACCCCTTGGCGACTCGGAGTATTCCAACCGACGGAATTAGGAATGGGTGCCGCCAAAGAAAGCTAAAAAACTTGTGCTGGGCAAACAGGAAATAATCCGCTTCGGAAAAGCCCTTGTGCTCCGGAGCGTAGATATTTGCCATTAACATATCCAACGAGAGTTTTGCATCCAGCTCGGCAATCCCACCAAGATGCCATCCGGATATGGTGCACACGGGAATTAACGTATGATGTTCTCTGAAGTTCCTTACAGTCCAAGGCACACATAGCAACACCGTCAACAATACAGGAAGGACCGAGTTCCAAACGAGCTTTCCAAAGGGAGGGCGGGGCTCCCTAGAGAGTGCGGCTCGGACAATTTGCCAACATGCTACAAGTAGGATAAAAGGGGAGACAAGGAGGAAGACTGGGCGGATATGTATCAAGGCAGCCAGTATCACGACAAAAGCCAGCATAGTACCCCAATAGTTGAACTTAAAAGACAGCAGGCAAAGGATAAGAGCTAAAAGCAAAGTGGTGGCAATGGTATATGGTCCTATCATGGAAGCATAGTACGCTGCATGCCCGAAAACGGCGTAAATAGCCGCCGACATTAATCCAGCTGGAGTTCCCGCTAAAATCCTGGCGACCAGAAAAACTAATATCACGGAAATCATGTCGAACAAAACATTCAATATCAGAACTGGCATCGCTCCCCGGCTACCCGCTAGTATTTGGGCGGAGTCAATTGCCAAGGGATAAAGGGGTGGCCTTGTTGAAGAGGCTTTGAATCCAGCGGTCCAAGTGGAGAAAACCCCATAATCCAAAACATTGGTCCCCAAGGCCAAATAATCCACGGCATCCATACTAGTGGCGGCACGTTCGCCGACCACGGGATCATATAACGCCGCAAGTCTAACACACCATGCAACTAAAACAATCACGCACAAGGCGACAATCGTTTTGAGTGGAACAGATTCTATGCGATTCGAATATTCTCTTTTCTTCATCTAAAGCTCGTCATGCCTAAAAAGAAAAAAGGCGCTTCCACCGAGTGGAAGCGCCACGTTTGTCATACGACGCATAGTAGCGCCAATCACATCCTAAAGGGCGGTTTCCCGCGAACTTCACGCTGACGCAAAGGCGCACCGTTGGGGTTAACCAATCGAGGTGTCGTGAATATCAGCAAATTGGCCTTGGCGGAATTCACCGACTTCGAACGGAAGAACCGCCCCACCATGGGAATATCCCCCAATATGGGCACCCTGTCGTCGATATAGCTAGTGGTATCACGCATTATACCGCCCATAACGACTGTTTCGCCATCATAAATGGTCACTTGTGTCTGCACCGTTCGTTTTTCTATAATCGGCATTTTGAGGGTGTTCGTTACCGTACCCAAACTAGTCAAGTGGTCATAGGAATAATCAACCCATCCTACATGAGCTTGGACAACAGGGATCAAATCCAATGTGATTGTGTATTTATCCGCATCCACCGCCGGGGTTACCGTAAGGCTCACACCTAGTTCGGTGGGCTCGCTGAACTCTGGCATGGAACTGACAAACGCCACCTGGCGAATACCAGCGGTTTCCACAGATGTATCCACCAACTGAGCGTCGCCCCATGAGTCCGGGAAATAAACTTCCTTTACCATGCGGATAGTGGCTTCCTCGTTATTCAAAGTCGTAATCCTGGGACAAGAGAGGATATTCGTGTTGTCCTCCAAATCCAAGGCATGGACCGTCAAGCGGTAGTTAATTCCTCGGCGGTCAATATGCTGTATATCGAAGGCCCTGTCATTGCCGTCATTAGGATCAGCAGCACCGTTAAGGAAAGTTAACGGCTGATCATTCGGATTCATCGTGGCCGTTCTTTGGCTTGTGCTATAATGCAAGCGGTTGAAGTTCGTGCCGTCGATCCCCGTCGCTGTCCCCATGCCCGTGCCAGGCCTAGTGGCAGGAGGAACAATCTCACCATTGTTCTGCCGGGAAATAGTCCACCCGAAACCCAATTCATTGGTCTTGTTTTCCCTGACCTCGACAAACTTGGCCTCGATCAACACCTGCGGATCCGTCACGTCCAACTCTTTCAGAATTCTCTCGATACGATCCAGCTGAGCGGGAACGTTAGTCGCTATAATCCGACTTATGGCGGAGTCGTAAACGATTTTAGCGCCTTCGGGGAACGAGACACCGTTCCTCTCGAAGAAAGCTTGAACAGAGGCCACATTACCAGAATCCCCCTCGCCGCCGCCACCACCATCGGAGGAAGTCCAAGACGTGGCAACCTCACTATTTATGGGGTAAATCCTAGTTTCCAGCTGGTCCAAGGGAACGTCTTTAGCGGCAATCACCACCGCATATTGCTCAATGCGGTATTTCATCCCTGCCGCCATGCAAATATTTTTGATGGCATCTCCCACGGACAAGTTATCAAACATCAAGGTAAGAGTCTGCGCCGAAGCTGGAGCGGAGGTAGCATCTCCAATATCATCCGCCAACGCATCGCCTCCCGTGTCATCTCCAGCGTCCCCGGCATCTTCGGTATCTCCGGAACCAGCATCGGCACTGTCGTCGAGAAACTCCCCGCCGCTATCTCCATCGAGGCTCTCTTCGCCGCCTTCCGACGAAGAAGCGCCATCCGCTCCCGGTTCGGTCAAGCGCAAAACGATATTAACCCCCTGGTGCTCCGGGTCTTTCTGCTTGGCTTTTATACGCAAGGTTTTAATCACCGTCTCAATGGTCATATCCTCGAATTCCATGTGCTTTATAATGATATCATTGAGCTTCTTTTGGATTTTACTGGAGACTTGTTTTTTGCGCATCGGCTTTTCTTCCGCCGCCTCAGCCGCAGATCTAGGAATGAGAGGGGCCACATATTTCCAAGTGGTCTCAGCATTGCGCTCCATCCTAGTGTCATGGTATCTTCTAACACCGGCCTTGTACATCTCCTTAGTCAGATTCCGAATCAGAAGAATCGCCTCGGCGTTGTAAGGATCCATCACCAGCACCGACTCGAACTTCTCCCGTGCCCTGTGCCAAAGCTTCTCGTCGTAAAGCTTCTTCCCTTGCGCCAAAAGAAGGTCGATTTTATACAGACGCTCCGGCTGGGTTGGATCAATTGTTTCAGGAGACGTATCGGTCTTGTATACGGCAACCCTCTGTTGCTCCTGGTAACGCTTCACCAGACGCTCCATCTCGGGCCTCATCGCAGGATCCATCTCCATTGCGTTCAAGCAATGCTTTATGGCCTTGCCAAACCGCTTCGCATCCGCCTCTTTTTGCGCCTGAACGGCCTCGCTTCGCGCCCAATAGTGGTATACAATAGCCATATTCTTCTTTATGGCAGCGATTTTGCCATTCACATGCTTGCTGGAACCAGCCTGTTGAAGCCTTTTCACCGCTGAGTTGTAGAAGTCGATAGACTCCTTATAGCGATTGCTCGTAAAGGCCCTTCGTGCTGTAGCGACATCGGCGTCGGCCTCGGCCTCCGTTTTCTTCCTGTAAACGACTTCATCGTTCACCTCTGCTTGAACCTTGGGGTCCAATTGAGGCTGTTTTTCTTCAGCGGAGGCGACAACACTGGTCGTTACCGTCACGACACCAATGGAGCACACCGCCAAAGGTGTGAATATCAAAAACTTCAAGCCTTTCGATTGCCAAGTCATATTATCCTCCCGGGTTGCGTTCCTTTCATATCACCTAATATATCCAAACCCATCACCGCCTGAAATCGAACCGACCGTTGTCGGGCGACAACCTGATAGGCAATCCATCAGGGTTGATTATTCTGGCGGTAACAAATATCATCAGGTTCCTCTTATGTTTGTCAGAGGCCTGCATGCGTCCAAGCCATCCGAAAAGAGGTACTTGGTCCGTGCCAGGGAAACTGTCGTCGTTGCCCAAGGCGTCTTCCCTCAGCATTCCACCTAGCACCAAGGTATCCCCGTCGTACGACTTAACATTGACCTGGATATCCCTACGGGAGATTTCGGCCATTTTAACGGGGTCGGTACCGATGAAGTCACCAAACCGATAGGAGATCGGGTAGACCGTCCATCCCACGAAGTCAAGCACCTGCGGACTGAGGGACATTTTAATGGTATGGTAATCGGGACTGACTTCCGGAGTAACAACAAGCCTTATTCCGATATCAGTAGGTTCGCCGAATTCGGGGTTTGGAGGCGTGTATTGCACACCACCGTTAACAACGTTCAACTCGGCCTCCGTCCATGATTCCGGGAAGTAGTATTCCTCGACCATCTTGATCATAGCCTCGTTACCGCTTTTGGCAATTACCTTAGGAGCCGACAGGACTTCCGTCGTGGAGCTTCTATCCAAGGCATGAAGTATCATGTTGATATTGAAGGTATTGTCCGGACCCAACGCCGGCATTTGCAGGTTGTTTATTATCCTGCCGAAAGCGTTTGTGTTCACCGGACTGTTCACACCATCCTTGCTTGTCCCCAAGGGGCGGACCAACGAGTCGTTAGCGGCAATAACCCAAGGCTCGCTCAAAGTCGCGGCTCGGGTCGGATCGGACGCGGCGGTCTTATTCATCCACCATTCGAATCCAAACTCTTCGATATCACGCTGGTTAATCTCCACAAATTTGGACTCGACCAACACCTGGGGTTGCTCCAAATCCAAGGCCCGCAGAAGCATATCGAGGCGCCGGAGGTTTTCCGGGGTATTGGTCACAGCCAATCTGCTCGAACGCTTGTTGTAGGCAATAGTGGAGCCTTCCGGGAAAGGAACCCCCCGCTCCTCAAAGTAGGACTTGAGCTTGTCGGAGGTAACGCTATGCCTCGTGACACCTTTTTCCGTTCCCCCCGTCCCCCCGGCGAAGGTGTCTTCCGTGTTGAAGAAATCCTCGCCCAACACCATACTTTCGGAATCGTCTTGACTGCCCTCATCGCCCATGGAGGGAGGAGCTATTCTCTGAATCAACGCGGCACGTACTTTGAAGAATCGCATCTCCATCGGGTCGATGGCAGACGTTCCGATAACGAGCGCTTGGTCTTGGATTCGGTATTTCAATCCACATTTTTGACAGATGTACCTCACAACCTCGGTCAGCGGAATTTTCCGCAGAGTCAAAGAAAGTTTAGGTACCGTAGACAACTCGTCGTTCGTCAAACTAAGTATGATGTTGACTCCCATACCTTCCGGATCGAGTTGCTGGCTTTGCTGTTTCAAATACTTCACCGCCGCCTGGATATCGACTTGGTTAAAAGCGATCTCCGGCATAACCATCTTCTCCATCTTCTCGGACAAGGTGGACATCCCGTTTTCCTGCACGGGCTCAATTTCATCCGGTCGCTTGGCCGGGACCGGGAGGACAGGTTCAACCCACTTCCACTGCACCTCTCCCATCCTTTCCAATCTATCGTTCTCACGACGCTTGTCGCCAACGACCGTAAGATCCTTGTACAATTTCGCTAGGAGGTGCGATGCCTTGCTATTGTAAGGGTCCCGCACGAGGATTTTCTCGAGCATGTCCCTAGCATCCATGTATCTGCCCGCATCCATCAGCTGCTCAGCATTCTTCAGTGCCACGTCCATCTGGTAATGTCTTTGCTTGTTTTCAGGATCGACATCCGGAGCTTCCAAAGCCGTTTTCTTGACAAAATCAACGGAGGCAATCCTCTTTTCGCAGAGATCGACAAACTTCTTTATCTCGTCCTTGCGAGCAGGCAACAATCCCTTAATGGATTGGGCATCCCTGGCCTTCAACGCCGCCACATCGTAATCCCTATCCGCAAAAGAATTGTAGGCTTCGCTCATCAGAGTCATCGCCCAATTGCGCCGAAATTCCACCAGCATCACTTGGAGTTGCTTGCGCTTCAACGCGACATAAGAACCTCCTAGCTGTTCGAAAGTGTCATCCGCCTCTTTGAACTTAGCCTCCGCCTCTTTGAATTTGCCCTGAGCTTCAAGCTTCTTAGCCTCTTGTACGCATTTCTCCGCGTATTCGCATTTCTCTTTGCGCTTAGCGTCCTCCGCAACCACAAGAGCGGACAACTTGTCATCGCCTACGGGTGCCACGCCATTCTTCACTGCATCGGGAGATTGTGCTTTGGTGTCGGGCTTCAACGCCGTATCGTCCTGGGCATCCACCCTTAGACACCAAATCCCCCCCCCGTACAGGATAAGAAGAGACAGTACCGCTATCAATCGTAGATTTGCAATCATGCCAAAACCTCCTCGTTGTGAGAGTTCCTCGTTGTTCGTAAAACTATTTTTGCGTTCCATAATATTCTTTCCCCAAACGTTCAGTGAGACTTAAGCCAATTAGAATCCGGAGGACCAAGTCGTCCCTTCGGCAACTTAGGTGGAGCCGAAGTAGGCACCATAGGATTGAAATTCCCTTTCCGTGGCAACCTCGACTTCGCCTTCGACCTCGACTTCGCCTTTGATTTCGACCTCGGCCTCGGCCCTAGCGCAGGAGATACATCCCCCGCATCCTCCTCCCGCTGTATTTTGGATTCGGGAGTTATTTTGAAAACAACCCCTTTCTTGCTTTTTATGGTGACACTCTTCTTGGCTATGTCAACCCCGATAACAGTATAATGATCTTCGCCCGTCTTCGCATTGCCGAAATCGAACTCGCCACCATTCTTAACGGCGATGATCTTGTTTGTTGCCGTATCCAGCAACTTAATCCACACTTTATTTTCGTACACCCTCTTATTGACGCGCATCACAATAGGCTTGTCCTTTTCGTCAACCATGTTCTTAATTGTGATGGTCGAAGCATCCACTTCCACCCCGTCCTTGCCCTCAAGCATCTTGGGGGTAGCGTCAACAATTTTGTAAATATCGCGTCCGCCCTTACCAAATTTCAATGTGTCGCCAACTTTCTTAAAGTCGGTCTTCCATCCTCTATGCCCGGGGACCTCCAGCTGCAACAACCATTTCGCCTTGTCTTCCTTGTCATAGGTGGTTATATGTTTCAATCTCAACGGCAATTTCCGCCTGTTAATCGCCTGTACGGCAAGACGGTCAGCTAGAGGCGGATGGGAAGCCGGCTCCAGGGGATCGGTCTTGGCTTTATACTCGCACAATGTCGAGAACCCGTCCTCGTCCTGGTCCGTCAAGGCATCCGAAGAGTCCTTGGGGTTCAACTTACACTTGACCTCGTAGGTGTCCGGGAGACCATCGCCGTCCGAATCGCGTCCCCCAATATCCTTTCTCTTCACAGGGGTGAGCGAGCAACCGCAAAGGGGACATTTCTTTCCGTCGCCAAAACAGACGCTGGGAATCAACTTGTCGCACCCGGGACATCTAGCCGCTTCAAACGGAACAAGCAGGTCGGTAGTGACCAAAGCCTTAGGATCCCGTTTAGCGGACTTACTCCACAGACTTTGCCTCGCCAATTCCGCCTGAACTGCGAACTGCGCTTTTTCTCCCTTGGCGACATCTTCTTTCCCGTTGTCGCTAAACACACGCACATAGTCCTTGCCCTTGGGGCGCGGCATCAGCTCCTCTATGCTGGTTTCCCGCGCTCTATTCAATACCACGACGAGGTACAACAAGGCGACAACGAATACCAGCAAGAATACTGCAAGTATCAACTTCTCGTAATGTTTGGTTAGGAAAGACAACCTATTTCCCTCCTATTGGAACCAATTCATTTCCAGTAAACAAGATATAATCGAAAGTAATCGTGGCCTTGACTTCTTTCGAGTTTCCAATCAAAACAACGTTGCTCTCAGCAGACGACTCCTCGGCATCCTTCTTCCGCGATTTGGAGGTGTTCCCCTTGGAGCCTTCGCTAAACACGGCTTCGGCCTCGTCCACGGCATCCTCCAATGTCATAGCCCGAATAACGTACACCTCGTTATCCTTGTAGGCCTCCAAAAGATTATTCACCAACGCCCTCACGGCGCGGATAGATCCCTGCACTTCGATAGTGTAAGAGAACGCCAAATAGTCGCTGGCCAAGGTTTTACCCGTCATGTTCTCACGGGATATATCCAGTAGCTGGGGCAACCCGGAGGCCTTGATTCTGAACAAAAGGTCTTCTATAAGCTTCAAATGTTTGAATATGTATGGGACCTGCTCCGGAATTGGAAGAGCCTCGCCCTCGAACTTTTCAAAGGTTAAGAACTTGACCTTGTTATTTTTCTCTCCCACGCCGAAAATAAAAGGGGTTCCCTCTTTCCGTCCCGACTCCTCCATGTATGTCACAAGATTATGCAACATGTCGCTCAAGAATTTTTTGCAGACCAATGGCTCCATTTTTCTTGGCACGCCCAAAGCCTCCATTATGCAACCGTTGATATTGGCATTGTTAAGCGGCTCCACGGACCCTTTCAAAGCGTCCTTGAAAGCGGCAAAGGCCTTCTCCTTTTTGGCTCGCCCTAAATTATTGAAGAAATTCTCGAAGATAAGAGCACGCGTGCTTCCTTTGTCGGCCTCCTCGAGGAATGTGGTCCGCCATTTTTCCCGCAGTTGGGTCTCGGTCATGCCCAAAGCCTTCGCCATACGCTGCACTGCTTTCCGGTACGGGTTACCAAAAATCATCTGCAACTTGCGTTTTTTAGCGCCAACCTCTTCCTGGTCCTTAATTATGTTGTCCAAGTTCTCTTTTTTGGGAATGATATTCTGGTCGTTCAGCTTCTGGATAGCCTTTTTAAGCTCCTCGACCTTGCGCATGGAGTCGTTCATTTCCCCCGTAGCCACAATCACTCTGTAACCGAGAAATGCCGACACTCCCACCGAGATCGCCAACGTTACAACAAGCAACATGTTTTTCTTGATAAAAGCCATAATATCCCGCTACCGTTTTATTGGTTTGGCAAGTTTAACAACCATCGTGAACTTGAAAAGATTGTCGTTATAGCCTAAGCCCCGTTGCATTTTCGGGGAAATTTCTTTTTGGTTATTGGTGAAGAGAGGCGATTTCAACAACCTGTCGTTTAGAATCTGAACGGTGACAGTGTTGAAGTCAAGCGAGAGCGAATAACCTTTGAGTTCAATCCATTCTGTATTGCTTTGGGTTGCCTTGGCTTTGCTGGTTCCCCTCCGTTCCCCCATGAAAGAACCAACGCTGAACCCACCCCCAATCGACGGCTTCCTCGTATTCTCCGTCTTAATAACCGGAGCCGACGCAGGAGCTATGCGTACCAACCACATATTGTCAGGCAATATTCTTTGGAGTTCATCAAGTAGCGCCACCCACCTATCCCTGGGAGCGAGCAAGTCCGCCGCAGTTTTATACCCCGCCGTCTCCGCATCCAATTTTTCCTTTGCATCGTTAATTTTATTGAGCATGGCATTGGTTTTCTGCAACGTGTTCTGGGCGGAAGTCACCAAGCTCTCACTACGTTTACGGTTATGATCGACAGCCCCCAAGAAAATAAGCATGCACAGGATCAGGGAAGCCGCCGAGGCCAGGAAGTACGGTGTTTTGCGCTTCAACTCATGCTGCTTCCGCACCGTTGAGGGAAGCAAGGATATTTCAATCGGGCATTCAGTGGCATGCCGCAAGCCCAACCCAATAACCTCCGAGAACATGTGAGCAACCTCGGCCAACTTCTCTTTGTCTATATGGGGAGCCAGTGAAACGACTTGGAAAGGATTGAAATATTCGACTGGAATCTTCAGTTTATCCGAAAAGAAGCGCGGAGTGAAAGCCATCACGGAGCTACCGCCCGCCAGATACAATTTCGCAGGTTTGGAGCCTTTGCGTTGGGAACGGTACACGTTAATGGACCTGTTAAGCTCCCCGTGAAGCCTAGTCATGACATTGCGGACAATCTTCGAGACCGTCGCCGCCACCTCGGAGTCGGGCTCCTCGTACGCTCCCCCTAGGGCTACGAACCCGTGTTTCTTTTTCAGCTCCTCGGCATCCTCGAAGGGAATACCAAACTCCTTGCTTATTTGCTGAGTAACGGTAAATCCAGCTATAGGAATTGGCCTAACGAAAAACTTTCCGCTGTCAATAAAAAGCAAACTGGAGCATTTGCCCCCGATATTCAAGATAATGGCGCAGTCGTCCTCTCCTATGCCGTTCGCCCTCGCGGCGTTGTAAGCCACCGTCGGAGCCACATCCACAAGCGAGGTTTCCTTTCCGAGCTCTTCGACGGCCATTGTCAGGTCTTCAACAATATCGCGCTTGACGACTACGAACATTGTCTCGATTCCAGACTCGTCCGCGATATCGCCAATCAACTGATAGTCCCATATAACCTCTTCAATCGGGAAAGGAACATTTTGCTTCGCCTCGAATTCGACCACCTGGCGTATCCGACTCTCGTCTCCGCCTATAGGAGGAAGGTCAACGAAACGTATGAACACCTCCTGTCCGGAAAAGGAAAAGTAGACGGTTTTCTCGTCGAAGCCATGCTCCGCCACGATATTGCGCAAAGCCTCGCGCATGGCCAGCTTGTATTCATCGTCCCGCAACTCGCCTGCGAACTCTGTGTACGCAAACTTCTGCAGAACCAACCCCCCCGTTGCTGGGAAGGAGAAGCTAGCAAGCTTCAAGCTACACGCACCAATATCTATCGCCAATATTGAATCGCTTTTCGCCATGGAATCCCCTTGGGCCAACCCAGCGCACTACAACGCGGATCCGACCAATCGTCCTTTATTCCAATATTATTGTTGTTTTCTCTTTATAAGCTCGTAGTTGTTCAGGTTCAAAATTCCCCAAGGTGTCTCATTTCTCGGAAAAATACTGTTCCGTACTTTCTTCGTCGACGCCATGTTCAACGCCTTCCTGAGCTGCCCCAACGCTTCCTTCGAACTAGCCTTGCCCCTAGGCTTGACAACCCCCCCGCCCGAGGGAGAATCGTTGACCATAAACGTAACGGCAATTCTAAAGTCCTTCAATTCCGAGTTTCTCTGCCTGAGCTCCGGAGCATAACGTTGTATAAATCTAGGGTGAATGAACGCCTGGGCATGATGGGTCTTTCCATCCAAGGCAATGGACCAATAAGTGACCCTGCCCGAAAGCACAACCACCTTCGAGCCTCTACGCACGGGAAGCAGAACATCGTATTTCAGCGTGACATCGTCCAACCAAACGGTTCTACCCTTGGCGCTCTTGGGAGTCACGGTATCGTAATCGACATCGATCTGGAGCCAAAACAAGGTTTTGTCCGCCCTTTGCGGTACATTTGGGGATGAAAATCCAGGATCCACGCTCCACTTGGCTTTCACCACGACGTTTTTGAAAAACTCCTGCGCCGAAAGCTCCGAGCCAACTCCAACCAAAAACACCAGGCAGGTCATCGCCATTATCACCCTACGCATTTCCAACCTCCTTCGCCTTGCTCCTCCCAAAACCCATCTCCGCACCCTACGCATTTCCTCTTGGAACCGCCAACGAGCCAGCCCATTCGGAGAGATGATCAAGCACCCTCTTCGACATGCGAAAAACGCACGCTGAGCAATTCGCAATTCGCTAGTATACCCCCACATCCGCATTTGTGCAAGTGAAGTTTTTAAAGATTTTTCCAAGCATCCGGGGCTTTGATTTCCCTAGGGGGGATGTTATTGTCCCGGCTGGCGCATGGAATTAGCGAGGAATTATGGTTTACGATAATGGAAACAACAAGAGCAGTTCCCTGGTATTGCATGTTGGCGACAGGCATGTTGCCGTAGTGGACGAGGCCGTGTCACGCCATCCGGACTTGGAATGCCGCCACCTTGACACCGTAGACCACCTTATATCCTTTATAAAGGAGGACTTGCCGGATATTGTGCTATTGGAAGGTGTCGGTAGCTCCGATGATTTGGCGTCTACGGTCGGTTACGTCCAGCGCAACGCGCGGGTTCCCGTAATTTTAATCGCCCCGCCCGCAGCGTGCGACATGATGGTCAGGGCCTTGCGGGAGGGGGCCGACAACATTCTGTGCGAGCCGCTAGAGGCGGACAAGGTGTCAGAAGCCATACTGGAGGCTTTGCGTCTAAGGATTCTTTGGAGCGAGGTCCACGCCATCCAAGACACCAAGCGGTCTTCCTTCGGTGGCATCATCGGTGCGTCTCCAGCAATGCGCACGGTGTACGGAATTATCCAGAATGTCGCTGGCACCGGAGCCACGGTGTTCATCTCCGGCGCCAGCGGAACAGGCAAAGAGCTTGTGGCCAAAGCCATCCACGAGAACAGCCCTCGTTGCGGGAAGCCATTTATCGCCGTCAACTGCGGTGCTATCCCCCCGAATCTTTTGGAGAGCGAGTTATTCGGCCACGAGAAGGGGGCTTTCACGGGGGCGATCAAACGCGGGATTGGCAAATTCGAACAGGCCTCCGGCACCACGTTGTTTCTGGACGAGATATGCGAGATGCCGATAGACCTGCAAGTTAAACTGCTCAGAGCCATCCAGGAGCGGGTTGTCACGAGAATTGGCGGTGACGAGGAGATTCCCGTGGATGTCCGCATAATCTGCGCGACAAATCTAGATCCGTTGGGGGAAGTTCGGGCGGGACGATTCCGGGAGGACTTGTACTATCGGCTAAACGTGGTTCCGATACGCATTCCCCCTCTTGCGGAGAGGAGGCGGGACATTCCCCTCCTATGCGCTCATTTCCTACATATTTTCACGGAGAAGTACGGAAAGTATTTCTACGAGTTCTCCAAAGAGGCTTTCGCACGTCTTTGCTCGTACGAGTGGCCTGGCAACGTCAGGGAGCTGGAAAACGTCATAGAACGCGTCGTGGTGCTACATGATGGCTCCGTTGTCGAAGAGCATTTCCTCCCCTTGGAAGTCCGTTCGACATCGGTGCTCCCCTTGGCGGTGTCCGGCGGGATGCCCTCTCCGCAAGCGTTTGCGAGGGACACGGTAAAGCCGATTTGGCGCATGGAAGCCGAGATGATCCGACAAGCTTTGGCGGCGACTGGAGGCAACGCGGTGGAAGCAAGCAAGCTTTTGGAAATAGGGCAGGCCAGCCTGTATAGAAAGCTCAAAAAATATGGAATAAACCGGGCCGACTACGCGTGATGTCCTCCAGCCCACCAACCCCGCGTCGCAGTCTTGTCGCCATAGCCGTTTTGGTTGTGGTGGCACTTTTATCCTTAGCGCCATTTGCGATATTTCCCGAGAAACGTCTTAACGCTGACATAGAGCTCCTATTGCCGAAAAACAAGTGGCTCGCCTCTGAAATGGAATTTCTGAGGGATTCCGGAGCCGGAGCCTCGGTTGCCGTGTCGATAACCGCGAAAACCGCGGCGGGCGCGCGCGAATTGCCCGAAATAGCGGCTTCGTTCGCCGAGCGTATTCGAAACGCCCCCTCCATCGAGAAGGTCGAATGGCGAGCGTCTCCGGAATCCACCGCCACGGCGATAGCGTCAATCCTGGCGAGATATCCCCAAGTATTAACAAGGGATGATTTGAAGACGCTGGAAAGGATGCTGACTCCGGACGCTGTGGAGCGGGCGTTGCTTAAGCGGAAAGTCGAACTGGCGCGCCCCGGGGGAGTATTCAAGCGAGGGATGATTGCGACCGACCCCCTAGGAATCAGGATGATAGCCACGCGTAAAATCGAGAGCGCATTGTTTGGGGGCGGATTGTCTGTCGTCCCTTCTCCGGAAGCTCTCTGGAGCGGAGACGGGCAAAGCGTTCTGGTGGTGCTTGAGACTACCGCCGCCCCCTCCGACTCATCGGCGTCTAAAACATTGTACCGGCATATACACGAGGCGCTCGGCGCCTCCCTGCCGAAGACAGGGTACGAGGTCCTAGTAGTGTCGGCCCATCGGCATGCCATAGAAAACGAACGGCTGCTCAAGCGAGATATCGTGGTTACCATGTCCGTGGCAGCTTTCGGGTTTTTTCTTCTCTTTCTTGTGTTCTTCCGCAACTGGAAAGCGATATTCGTTTTCGCCACCCCCGTGCTGGGGATGTGTTGCGCTATAGGCGCGTCGTGGCTGGTTTTCCCTAATCCGTCAGCGATTATTCTTGGGCTAGGAGCGACGGTGATAGGTATTTCGCTGGATTACGGGATACACGTTTTCGTGGTTGCCGGAAGGTCCGAGGTCCCCTTCGAAGCCGTCCGTAACGTCACTAGGCCACTAGTGGCGAGCGCACTCACAACGCTTGGGGTCTTTTGGGCTTTTTTCTTCTCGTCGGCCCCTGGCTACCATCAGCTGGCTTTCGCCTCCACTGTAGGAGTAGGCGCTTCGCTGATGATATCGCTTTTCTGCCTTCCAGTGATTTTACGCGGAAAGCGAAGCGGCAAGGCGCCCAACCACATATCGTGGCTCGAATGGGACGGAGCGTTCGCCGTGACCACGACGCGTGCAAGACATATAGTTCTAAGTGCGACCATCCTTTTACTCGCAACGGCATTGCTATCCGCCAGTGTGGTAAAATGGAATTTTGACATGCGCGGGCTGGACGCGGGAGGCGCGGGGCTGCTCCGCGACGAGAATACATTCCGCTCGCTTTGGGGGATTGGGGCGCCAGCCGCCCTCGTTATCCAAGCCAAGTCATTGGAAGACGCCATGGAGACACAGGACGAATTCGCGGTTTTCGCGGAAAAACATCATCTTCCCAAATTCCGCTCGCTCTCACTGATATGGCCATCGCTTAAAACCCGCAAGGCCAATGCGGCTGCTTGGGACGAGTTTTGGAGCCACGGCCGGAAGGATAAAACCAGGCGGCTTTTGAAAGACAAGGGAGTAGTGCTTTCGTTTTCCCCGTCGGCTTTCAATCCATTTTTCCGCAACCTGACGGCCCATGACTTCTCGATCAATCTTTTTGGAGGAGCCGGATTCCAGCAGCTAGCTAAGCGATACGTTATCAAGAACACCCCAAACGAACCAACCGTGGTCGCCTCTTATTTTGACGACACTCCTGAAGCGGTGAAGATAGCGTTTGAATTCGCCACAAATCACCCTGGCGCAAGAATTATCTCGCCAAAACGGTTTGGAGAGAGGTTATCCCGCTTGGTCTTGCGCGACGCCCGCGGCGCCGGTGTCGCGGCTATCGCGTTAGTATTGCTCCTGGCATTCGTCTGCCTATGCGGCGCGCGTCCCGTGGCGATGTCGCTCCTACCCGTAGTGTTCGGAGCCGTGGCTGTTTTTCCCGCTCATCTCTTGGCGGGAATGAGCTTGAACGCAATGAGTCTGGTGGCATCGATCGTGGTCGCGGGCCTCGCAATAGACTACGGGATATTCGCCGTCACGGCATTGGAACGGAAAAACCGCGAATTCTCCCACGATGCATTCATGGCGCTAACGTTGTCAATGCTTACCACGCTGGTCGGGGCGGGAGCCTTGCTATGGGCCGCGCATCCCGCGTTGCGGACTGTCGGACTAGTAGTGTGCGCTGGCGTTGGAGCGGCCTACGCGTCGGCGGTCTGGGTCGTTCCAGCAATAGGAACCATCGCCTGCGGACCCCGCAAAAATTAGGGCTCACTGAATAATTGGCAAGTGCTTTATTGTTATTGGGTTAAATCATCTCCAAAGCTTTGGGAACATGCGATTGGCGTTGGAGGTCAGTTCTGCGCTTTGACTGAAGTCAGAATTGCTGGTCCCGACCTCGCCAGCTTGTTCGCGACTTTTTCAAGAAATCCCGTGTAGGACGCTCGCAACTTTTTGAGCTAACACCGCGGGTGTGATTGGCTTTGGAATATAATTGATTCCTTGTTTGAAGACACCGCGGGAAGCGATGGTGTCTTCCGCGTAGCCAGAGATCAAAAGCACCCGGACATCTGGATTCTCTTTCTGTATTATCTCCGCCAATTCCCCGCCACTCATACCCGGCATAACAACGTCCGTAAGTAGCAAGTGAATCTCGCCACCGTATTGCCGGACCACATTTACCGCGTCGTCCCCGGATACGGCGGTTAAACAATTGTAACCCAACGGATTTAACGTATCCACAATAAGCTGGCGAATAGACGCGTTATCGTCAACGATTAGAACAGTTTCATCGCCATGCGCCAACCCCGTCTCGGAGTCTTTATCCTCCGCGTCTCCGAGGGGTTTTGTTTTAGCGGGCCAATATATCTCGAATGTCGTCCCCTTGTCCTTCTCGCTATATGCGCGGATACAACCACCATGTTGTTTCACCACCCCGTATACCGTGGCGAGACCAAGTCCAGTGCCTTTGCCGCGCTCCTTGGTGGTAAAAAAAGGATCAAATATCTTCGAAAGAACCTCCTCGTCCATGCCTTCCCCGGTGTCACTGATAGCGAACAAGACATACTTGCCCGGCTTGAGCTGCACACGACAGTCCCGGCGTATCTTGTCTATCTGCATCTCCGCAGTTTCGATTGTGATTTCGCCACCGCTCGGCATAGCGTCCTTGGCGTTGACCACCAGGTTCATAATTACTTGCTCGATTTGGCCGGGATCCGCCTCGATGGTACAGCTCGAATCGGACAACCGAACGTTAAAGACGATATTTTCTCCCACCATTTGACCTAGCATCTTTAAGAAATCCCGTATGATTTCATTTAACGACACAATCTTTTTTTCCAGCACCTGCTTGCGGCTAAAGGCCAGCAACTGCCGAGTCAAGGTGGCGGCCTTGCCTCCGGTATCACGCATAATCCTGATTTTCTCGCGGGCTGGATTATCCGGAGACATCTCGGCAAGCAAGAGGTCCGAGTACCCTAGAATCACGCTTAGAAAATTATTGAAATCATGTGCGATACCCCCCGCTAGGCGACCGATGGATTTCATCTTTTGGGCCTGCAAAAGTTGTTGCTCCAGCTTTATTTTCTCCTCCGCCTGGGCTTCCAGCTCCCGATAAGCTTCAATTGCCTTGCGGCACATGAGATTGATAGCGTCGACCGTACTGGCCAACTCATCGCACTCGGGGCGCTTGTCCACGGGACGATCCAGAGTCAAGGACTCTTGACTCTCATCCAGCGTCATTCGCTTGGTATACTCTTGAATCGTAATCAAGTGCTTGGAAACAAGATGCCAGAAAATGTAAATGATGCCGATGGAGATTACAGCCATCAGTAAAAGGCTTTGAATAAGATTTGCGATAACCGAGGACCAGACCTCCTTCAAGGCGGACACCCTCGAACTCGCTATTGTAAGCTTGCCAATAAGAGCCTTCTTGCCGCCGTCCATATGATACAACTGAATCGTTTTGATTATATCATCGCCCGGCTCCAAGATGCCATCGCTAACGATGACCTCTCCATTCTCATCGGTAATTTGAGCGAACGCAACGTCGTTATTAAGAAGGAAACCCTGTATTACAAGGCTCAACGACCGGTAGTCCATTATCCACAAGCTCTTTTCCAGAAAAGATTGACTACTTATAGCAATGCTGTCAAGCTCGCTTCTTAGTGAAGCAACTTTGTTTTGATATCGCTGGAAGGATATAACGAGGGACAGCGCAATGGCTATTCCCACGCCCAAGAAGACCACGTAAAACGCGAAACGTCTTCCAATCTTGCCTTTCAACCATTCTGGCTTCGCAATTTTTTTCATTTTTGGCCGTGTGCGTCGTCGGGATACGGTAGCCGCGCCTTTTCCAAAATACGCTTGACAGTTCCATCCTTCCTCATTTGCGTAAGGATTTTGTTGAATTCTCCAAGCATATCAGCGAAAGGGGAGTCTTTTCTGACAAGAAGTCGAAAGGCAAGCGTTTTTAATGGAATTGGATCATAGGCTATATTTCCATAGCTCTTAGCCTCCGCTCCACCCGCCTTGATTTTGCCATGAACAAACGCCAACCCAGTGAAAATGTTTGAAATAAAGATGTCCGCCCGTCCTTTGACGACCATACCGAAAGCGCTATCCATATTTGGAACCCAAATCACATTGAATCCTCTCAATTTTTCCTTCGTCCAACCAGAGCCGATTATCTCGACAACCTTAAACGAACGAATTTCCTCCAAAGATCGGATAGTCTTTATCTTGTTGGCCCTCGGGTTGGATTTATTGAAAAACACATGTTCTCTAGCTCTGAGAATAGGTTCGGAGCCACAAAACAACGGCTTGCGAGCGTTGGTTAAAATCGTAATCATACCATCGGCCTTGCCCTCGGTCACTATTTTTTGCGCTCGGACCCACGGATAAGTCTCCACTCGCAACGAGATGTCAAGGCGACGAAACGCTTCGGTCATTATATCGAAGAACACCCCACAGGGCTTTCCATCAGCTCCACGATAAATCAGTGGCTTGTAATCGGTGTCATCCACCCAATGGAAGACCCTTTTTTCATCAGCGCGGGCATAACTGGATACCAATATCAGCACCAACAGGAAAAAGCATATTGTCCTCATCGCAAACTCCCAATAGCCTAGAGTTTAAATTCTATTTATCGATCTTTTTACCACCCCGCACTAGCGCTGGAAGCACGTCCCCTCTTCAAGCGCACAAATCCTTCCCGCCAATCAGAAGACCTTTCAATCAGGGCTCACCGAATAATTGGCAAGTGCTTTATTTTCATAGGGTTAAATTCCTTTTTAGCGGTGTCATCTCCAAGATTTTGGCAACAAATCCTCCAAGAACCTTGGAGCCGACTAACATTTTGAGGCACTTGCCAACTCCACGAAAGCCCATCCTTCCGTTCGCTATGCGAACCCTCCGGGCTTTGCGGAAGGATGGGCGGCGTTAATTTCGCCTCGGAGTGCGAAGCACGCCGTCGGCTTATTGCCTACATGTCCCGCCGTAGCCTTGGCGAAGGCGGAGCCACTAACCCATTCTCGACTTTTTCAGCAAGCCCCAATTATCGCCAGCAACACGGCACCCGGGTTTCGCTTCAGCAACATTGCAAATCAAATGTCCCACCGTGGTTAAGAACTCCGATTTCCCTTCTACCCCTTACGTTTCAGCATATCATATTTCAGAAAAAAAGTCAACAGGCGACCACCTTTTCCTCCCTTAAAAACGCAGGCGAACCTCAAATAGCCAGTCGACTCCAAAGAGCTTGGGAGCCCCCCAAAAAAACCTTGGAGACTACACCGTTAAAAAGAGACTTAACTCGATGACAATAAATCATTTGCCAATTATTCCCGAGGCCATGGCTAGGGGCTCGGGAAGTAACACCAACGTTGGTAGCGGTTGAAAAGACTTGGAAACGAACGTATTTTTCCGCTTTCGAAAGTAAGGGACAGCTAGGGCTTGCTGACAAAGTCGAAAACGTGCCAATCCTTCAGGAGGCCCTCGTTCCCAAGTGCGCAAGCGCACCAATTGATGGATGTCGGGGGTTTCAATGACGGCGGCGGCGTTTGTTTTCGTTACAGTTCTAGCCGCGATACATGCGGAAACGCTCGCCGGTTCCATGGGGATATTGATTCCCCTGACCGCCTTAACGGTATTTTATTTCTCGGCGACACTCGGAGCCGCGCCAGGAATGCTTATCGGCATTACCGCGGGAGCAATTTTGGACGCATTGTACTGCAGGTCGGTTTTCGTCACCCCTTTTGAAATGGCGGCGGTGGCAGCATTCGCTCCGATTTGGATCCGCCAAGGCGATCCAGCGTCCTCGCTACCCAATCTTCTTCCGGGAGCCATTGCCACCCTGCTCGTCTCCTTGCCCCAAATATTATGGAATGCGTGGGAAAACGACGCTTGGCCCCGCACCCTACTTCTCGCCACGTTCAGCGCTGGATTTGGAGCATTTGTATTTCCCCCGTTAATCCATTTTCTCGATTTCGCGGCAACTCGCCTCTCCCTGCCAAAATACAGAACCGCCCGGGCCGATTCGGACCGACAGAATCCCAAGAGGTACGCATGAGCCAACCGTCGCCAGTCGGGAGAATTGCCATTCTTATCGCCAGTCTGCTTCTCGTATATATTGTCATAGTAACGCGTCTTTGGAACGAGCAAATAGTTGGTGGAGCTTCTCGGGAGAAGGAAATATCCAAACAATCAATACGTCGTATCAGGACACCAGCCATCAGGGGAAGGATTTTGACTTCCGACGGAGTCGTCCTAGCGAAGAACAAGCCCGAGTTCAATGTGGTGTTCCATCTCTCCGAGATGAGGCTCCCAGGCCCCGCCAGCAAGACAGTAAGACATGTTATTGAAGCGGCCGAGCGCGTGGGCGAAGCGCTGGGACGTAAAAACACGCTCACAAAAGAAAAGATTCTTTGGCAAATAAAACGCAAAGCGGCCTTGCCCATGATGGTGTTCCCAGCATTGAACTCCTGCGAGCTGGCGATGGTGTCCGAATTGCTCCCCCCCATAAAGGGGATGGAAATCACCGTAACGCCAACCCGGAAATATCCACGGGGCAGAATGGCGTGCCACCTTTTGGGCTATGTGAGGAAACAGGCTTTGGACAAGGCGGAAGACCGCGGGGATTATTTCTACTACCTCCCGGACGAGACAGGGGTCAGGGGGGTGGAAAAGACCTTCGACGAATTCGTTTCGACCGACCCGGTTCCCGTCAAAGGGCTAAAGGGAGCCCCTGGGCAAAGCCTTGTAAGAGTCAATTCCCAAGGTTACGTCCACGAGCAGATCGGGCGTTCCGTATCGGCCAAAGTCGGCAACGATATCGTATTGACGCTGAATTCCAAAGCCCAAATAATCGCCGAGGGGCTATTGGAGGGTAAAAGAGGAGCGTTTGTCCTCTTGGATGCCTCCACTGGAGCGGTGTTGGCGATGGCTTCCTCCCCTGGATACGACCTTTCCCACTTCATGCCCAGGCTTTCAAAATCCTATTGGGACATCCTGCGCTCGAACCCAGGCACTCCTCTACTCAACCGCGCCACCGCCGGCTGCTACGAGCCAGGTTCCATCATCAAGCCGGTCGTGGCCTTGGCGCTTTTGGAAAACGGCATGCCGGCAAACGACACGATAACTTGTAAGGGAGAGTCGTACATAGGGAAAAATAAAAAGCCGATACATTGCTGGGCTTGGAAAACTGGAGGGCACGGGACGCTCGACCTGGCCCACGCCATCGAACAATCCTGCAATGTCTTTTTCATAGAGGAGGGACGGGTTCTTGGCATGGAAAAAATAGCGGCGATGATGTCTGCTTTCGGTGTGGGAAAAAGAACGGGGTTCGAACTGCCGAACAGAAAGGGGCTGAAACCTAGCCGGGAAGGTAAATGGAGACGGACGGGACGGCGTTGGACCGAATTCGACACGGCCCTCCTTTGCATTGGCCAAGGCTATATAAACATCTCCCCCCTGCAGGCCGCACTTATCGCAGCGACTCTGGCTAATGGCGGCACCCTGTGGCGTCCTTTCATACTCGAAAAAGCTTTGGACTCCTCCGGCAACACAATATATGTCACGAAACCCTCCCCCCGCGCGGAGTTGCACTTGAATCCAGAACACCTCCGCCTAGTACGGGAAGGAATGTCCAAGGTTGTTCGCGGCCGAAATGGTTCAGGGAAAGCGGCTAGCACACCGACAATCAAGCTTTTTGGAAAAACAGGCACGGCCGAAAAGGGTAGCGGAGCGCGCAAAAAGAAAAACACGTGGTTTATGGGATTCGGAACTAAAAACGGTCGCACCTACGCGTTCGCCGTCTTCATCGAAAATGGACAGAGCGGTGGGAAAAGTTGCGCTCCAATAGCTAGAAAATTTTTCGACGCATACTTGGGGCCCGCTGAATAATTGGCAACTGCTTTATTTTCATTGGGTCAAGACTGTTTTAATGGTGTCATCTCCAAGGTTTTGGCAGCATACGTTCGTGTGTTTTGAAGGCTCCCCTCGCTCCGCTTGGTCGCAGACTCCCAAAACCCTTGGAGCCGACTAGCGATTTGAGGCGCTTGCCAATTCCGCGAAAGCCGGAAACGCACCGCTGATCACGTTGCCTTCGCCTCGGAGTATGCT
>WFSE01000084.1 GCA_015486135.1 Lentisphaeria bacterium | reverse complement strand
TCACAAGCCCCGCCCCCAACGTGGCCATAACCCCGGAAAAATGAAAAAAGTGATCCGACACCACAAACGATAAATACGCCATCACCACGCTGATGGTTATCTGATTCAAAAGATTCTCTTTGACAAAGTGGTTCGCCAATGACCCGGCGGCACCCACCAACGCTCCAACGCAAACTCCACCAACTAAAATCCTCGTGAAGTCAACCCCACTCCAGACAACATTGAAACCATCTCCAGACACCGATACCATCGTCATGACTATCCCAAATAAAACTATGGCGGTCGCATCGTTGAAAATACTCTCCCCATCTATAAGCGTGACAAGCCTCTTGGGAGCCCCAACCTCGTTGAAAAGCGCAATCACCGCAACAGGGTCCGTGGCGGAAATCAGCGCCCCGAACACCAACGCCGTCATGAAATTCAACGGCGTGAAAAACGACACCCCAGCGCCAACAATAAACGCCGATATCAACAGCCCGAAGACAGCCAAAAGCAATATAGGTACGAGATTGCGCCGCAAAACACCAAAGTCGATGTTCATCGCAGCCTCGAAAATAAGCGCCGGAAGAATAAGATAAAGAATTATCCCAGGCGATAGCTCGGGATGACGGAAAATCTCAAATGTCTCGTAGTCATACGACAAAAAACCTAGCAACAACCCCACAACAACTAGCCCGATCGTGTAGGGAAAATTTATCTTCTTGAGCAAAAACGACGACAAAACCGACACCGAAAGCAACGCCGCTATCAACAACACTCCGCTTACTATCTGCTCTTCCATCGCCTCTCTCCATAGTCTGACGCTGTACCCAACGAACTGCGCGTTCTCCCCCCCAATACCATTCAAACTCCCGAAAACTAACACTTCACAACCCCCTGTCAATGGACATTCATGGACTTTTATGGAAATAATTTGACCTTTTTGTTGACCGGCATATATTATTGTCTGGACAACGAGAAAAACGTGTCCCGACGATGATGCAAGCGCTGGATGCGGATATTGCGGCCCGCAACCACCTTTGGATTTGACACCGACGGAAACGACTTTATCGTCTCGACATGCGGAGTGGCGAAAACCCTTTTCAATCGCGCGTTTCCCAAACACGGACTGAGTAGATATGAATTTGAAGCTGAAAGAAGTGGCCGACCTTTTGCAGGTCTCGGAAAAAACCATATACCGCTGGGTCAAAGCGGGAAAAATACCACACCGCCGGATAAACCATCAATACAGATTTCACCGGGCGGAAATCGAGCAATGGCTGGGTTCCGACGGCTCCGGAGGAGCGTTCGCTGGAAATGATAGCCAATTAACACCTCTCTCGGACGTGGACACCGAAGAACCGCGGCCAAGCTTGCTCCAAAGACTTAAAAACGGCGGAATATACTACCGCGTTGGGTCACCGGACATGGAAACAGCCATCGCCAATTCCCTGGATTTGACAAATATCCCACCACCTCTCAATAGACGCACCCTGTTGGAAATAATCCTGCGACGGGAATCCATCGCCCCAACCTCAGTGGGACGCGGCATCGCCTTCCCGCACCCAAGAGAGCAAGTCGTGCCAAACCCCGCCAACGAAAACCTCTCCATTTGCTTCCTCGAATCCCCCATCCACGACTATGCTATCGACCACGAACCAATACACACGCTAATCATCATTTTGAGCTCTAGACCGGAAACCCATCTACGGGTCCTCGCGCGACTCTCTTTTCTCTGCGGACAAGACGATTTCCTCGCCCTCCTCCGGGAACGCGCCTCCCGCGACGACATTTTCGCATTCCTCGAACGCTTCTCCCAATGGGGAACCAACCAGGGGCCACTGAATAATTGGTAAGCACCTTATTGCCATTGGGTTAAATACCTTTTCGATGGTGCCTCCTCCAAGGTTTTGAGGGTGAATCTCCCAAAAGCCTTGGAGCCAACTAGCGACTTGAGGTACTTGCCAATTCCGCAAAATTCGGAAACGTGCCAATCCCCCGTCGCCCTCTGGAGCGGCTTCCACTTTCGCTAAACCTACGATAAGGCAAGACGGCGGCGCATGCCGGGCTTGCAAAAGGACGATTCGCACCTTGGGAATGGGGCTGGAACCCCTTCCGCAATGCTGGAACGATGCCCGCGGCATGAAAAGAGCAAAGGATGGAGTTGACCCCGGACAGCTCGGTCGAAAACAACGTGATACGCGGTGAGTTTCCAGCTTTCCTGGAATTGGCTAGTGGCTAGGTAACAAGCCCGCACAACCTTGCGCGTAACCGCAAAACGCCAAAGTCATCTAATGCGTCCACCTCCCCTTGATTTAGCGTTTTTAGTGAGTACATTGCTTTTCCCGTATCGCTCTGCGTTGGCGTTGGGAATGCAACGTTGTCTGTGTGTTTGTTGCGGAGCGATTCTCTGTTGTATTGGTTGTATGGGAGGGGGGCGGATGCCGGCAGGCGCCGCTCCTCTACATTTTTGAGCGAAACCGCACCTGGACGGAAATAAGAAATGCGAAATTTTGATTGCCCACATTGCCATAAAGTGTTTGATGCCGGACCTGACGCAGACGAGATGATTCTGTGCCCTCACTGCAATGGCGCCGTATCCTTGCCAGAAAAGGATCTGCCCCCGGGAACAATGGTCGCAGGATACGAAGTAGTCAGCCTTATCGGACATGGCGGCATGGGCAACGTCTACTTGGCAAACCAGATTTCCATGCGACGACTGGTGGCGTTGAAAATACTGCTGAAATCGCTCACGGAAGATAAAACGGCAGTTGAACAGTTTCTCAACGAAGCCAGAATATCCGGTCAACTCAGCCATCGGAATATAATAACGGCGTTGGATGCCGGGGAATCCGACGGCATCTACTATCTAGTCACAGCGTATGTCGATGGAGATGATTTGGAGAAACGCCTGGCGCGGGAGGGGACCATGGCTGAGCCCGAGGCATTAGCCATCATCCTCAAAATTGGCGATGCGTTGCGCTACGCATGGGAAAACCATGGAATGCTCCACAAAGACATTAAACCCGGAAACATCATCGTCGACTCCAAGAACGAGCCATTCCTGATGGACATGGGAATAGCGCAGTTCATAGGCGATCACCAAAAGAAAGAAACACACATTTTCGGATCCCCCTTTTACATGAGCCCCGAGCAAACCACGGGACATCCCTTGTACTGGACAAGCGATTTGTATTCACTAGGCGCAACTCTTTACCATATGATCGTGGGCGTCCCACCCTACGACGCTCCAGAAGTGATGGATATCATAGAAATGCACTCGTCGGCGCCTTTCCCGGAACCCGCAGAACGAAATCCGGACGCGCGCGTCTCCCAAGCGACAACAAATCTTTTGCGACGGATGCTGGCAAAAAAACCGCCACAAAGGCACTGCTCATGGCACGAATTCCTAGAGGAAGCCAAAATGGCATTGCATGGCGATTCCCCAGGACGTTCCGCCACTAAAAAGAAAACGCCGAAAAACTCTCGCGCCAAAGTCGCAAGAAAAAAAAGCGCCAGAAAACAAGCCGCGGCCCGATCAGCCACACGCGCCAACAAACGCTCCGCTAAAAGCAAATCCAAGTCCGTTCCAAACAAAAGAGGAGCCATCCAAGGCAATGCCATTACAACTCCCAAAAAAGACAACTCCGCAATGATTATGCTCATCGTGGCAGGATCGCTAACGTTAGCGGCCATTGTCGGTGCGTTCATATACGTTTCGGATACTCGCACAGAATCCGCTAAAAAAGCATCTGCCATAGCCGAGCAGTATTTTTCCTCCAATCCAGGAAAGTATGATATCGCCGTTAGAAAATTCCAACAGGCATTTGAAGAAGCTAAAGGTACCTCCATGGAGGACTCCGCGCGAGCGCGATTGCAGGCGGTCCGGCGGGAAAGCGAACAACAACGACAATTAATAAACAATTATAACACTTCAAAACTGCGCGTACGCAAATTAGTGGATTCAAAACAATACGCTAAAGCCATAGACCTTGTCAACAACCTGGTACGCGACATAAAAGATCCGACGATGCACAGGCAAGCACAGATGACCGTGACGGCTATAAAGGATAAAATGCAGGAGAAAAGCAAAAAACAGGGCTCGCAGAAAAAGCCGAAAAACCGTGCCGATGATTAGATGGTAGGCAATGTTCGGCTTGCTTTACCAATCCCGTTGCCGATACTTCCGGTACTCGTCTTGCCCCCACCCCAAAAGATACCCGTTTTCGAAGAATAGCGGAATGCACTCATCCCGAGTAATCATACCATCGGACCACTTGGATTCGGTGAAATAATACCAGACGTTTTCGCTGTTGTACGCCTCGTTTTCGAGAGGATGACCCATCAAATTCAAGACTTCCTGCTTCGTCATCCCCTTTTTCAAATGCTTCATGTGTTCTACATTCAGCGCTCGCCGGGATGGGGAACAGGAGGACATGACCACCAACGCCACCACAAAAGCGAACCTGATTGTCACTGCAGCACTGGTTCCTATTATGGCTCGCGTGTCCAACGTCATGCTTTCCCCCCTCCCTTGCCAGTGGTTGTGCGCGACATCTGTATCACCGCATTGTAGAAGTCCAGCACAATCCTGTACGCCAAATAAGAAAAGTAAGAAACCATTGGAGCCAATGCGAGAACCGCCACCGCAAAAACAACGGTCTTGAAATTGGCGGCGTTGCTCTTGGTGAGAAGCATAAGCAACAGGGAAAACGCCAAAACGGGAATGACGGCTAGCAACGCACCGGAAAAGAGAAGAGCCACACGAATAATATACTCCACAAGTCCCAAGCCAATCTCGCCCGGGGAGACGGCAGTCCGCGACATTCGAACATTCAATGCAACTGGGCTAATCATGAAAACTCCAGCGTGTATCAAAGCAATAGCAGGCACAAAATTGCTCACAGCGCCCAACAACTCATGGTTCACAACGGCGGAATAGGCCCCCAGCACGGCAAAAGAAATGGCCAACATAAAACTCGTAACACCCAATGCGTATGGTATCTCGGTGGAATTAATAGTAAGACTAGTTCGCTTCATCTCAAACCAACCTTCCCGAGGAAATTTGGCCGCCACATAATACAACGCAACCGATACGCACAAACCAACAAACCCGTGAACAAGAGGGTCGGGTATTCCCTCATCCAACGCCGACATTACGGCGCGCGCCATAAACAACGCCCCAGTGGTCAAAATAGCATAACGCCCCATCCGGCAAACAAGCTTCAAGTATCTCTCGAATTTGTCCAAATCAGTGATAGCAAGATGCTCAATGACAAATTCCAACAAGTGCTCAACTACAGATATGTCCTTCTGAATGAGAAGCTCCTCGGCCTCCTCCTTGTCGGCTATATTCGAAATGTTGGCCGCTTGAAATGACGCGGCAAGTTTCTCGCGCCATATCATGGTCTCTTTGGAGGCCGGCTCCTCGAGCATAGTTTCGGCGGCCTCGTGGTCGAGTTCATCTTCCGGAGGAGGCTCGTTGGACTTGGCCAAGCTCGCCTCAATGTGCTTCTCCAACTCCGGTGTTAGTTCCGGAATTGCCAAGGGACGAGAACAAGCGGGACAAGGCATGTTTGGTGTTATCTGGTCCAAATCAATGGCAATATTGGTCTCGCAGCTCTTACACTTGATCTCTATCATTTACACGAAACTCCCAGTATCATTCCGAACAACTCTCAGTCGATTAATCTTCAGTTTTTGTTTTTTTCCTAGTCGAAAGAACAAAAAACAAGACATTAACACAGGAACATAGTGCGAAACAATATGTTTTCAAGGTTTTTCAAGGTTTGCCCCCCATATTAGGGACAGGTTAATAATCCACTTGCAAGGTGGCTTGGGCGCATCTATAGTCTGTTTGCGGGTGAGCCGGAAGGATTGGCGTTGAAGAGTTTGGAGGTGCGCAATGAGAGCCGCTAGGCGGAAGTTGACGGAGGTTGGATGCTACTATCATTTGATGAACCGGGTCGCTGGCGAGAAGTCCTCGTTGCCGTTCGGCGATGTCGACCGCGAGCTCGGCATGAAGCTTGTCGCGCATCTTTCCCGGTACTATCTGCTGGAGTTCGTGTCGATGTGCTGGATGGGGAACCACTTCCACATCGTGGTCTACGCTCCCTGCGAGGCGGAGCTGCCGTCCACCGCGGAGATCGCGGCCAGGCACAACACATATTACGGACCGAGGAACGGGAAGACGGTGGATCCCCGAGACGATGTCTCATGCGCAGATATAGGCCGCCGCATGATAGATATCAGCCGATTCATGAAGGATTTCCAGCAGAGGTTCGTGCACCGCTTCAACCGTCTTTACAACCGCAGGGGGCATCTTTGGGCGGACCGGTTCAAGAGTACGATTATCGAGGGACGGGAGGCGCTTTGGACGGCGGTGAAGTACGTTGAATTGAATCCGGTCCGGGCGGGGTTGTGCGCGGATCCCGCGGATTACCGACATAGCGCCTGGGGATGGGCAAAAGGGAGCGGACAACATCCTTTCGAGGTTGATTTCTGCCGGCATATGCGCCGTTCGCTGGGCGACGAGGGAGCCGAGTTGGGCGATTCGGAGATTATGGCGATGTTCGCCGGAGAGTTGGCAAGGACGATAGCCGCCGAGTCCGGAGCGGCGTCCGAAGAGATCGAGTCCGCGGTGACGAAGGCGGAGAGGGGCGAGAGCATGCCCGTGCGTTTCCTGCGCAGGACCAGGCATTTCGCCGACGGCGGAATTCTGGGCTCAAAAGCGTTCGTACGGGAGGTCGCCGCGAAATTCCGGGACGACTCCCCGGAGAGGCGGAAGCGCTTCAGCCGCGGCTCCCTGGACAACGGCTCCGCGTTATACTGCCTAAAGCGACTTCGCAAGACTACCTGACTGGCGGGACTCCCTGGCTAAAGCCAATCCCCGAATTGACTCCGGAACCCTACTCCCGGCGGGTTTGCCCTGCTCGGATTCGCCTGGATTTCCGCTATTTCCACCTGGATTCCTTCCAGAAGTCGCCAACACCCCCTTCTGACACCTTTCTGCCTCCTTTTTTCCACTCCCCCTATCCCCTTTTCGCATCGGAATCATCTAGTCATGCAAAAACACCACTATTAACCTGTCCCTAAACAAAAACAAACAAAAGAACAAAAGAAAACAAAGAAAACAAGAAAATAGGAGCAACTGCATTCAACTAGAAACGTTTAACGCGTGATTTGCCTAAGAGCCTCGAAAAGAACGATGGCGGTAGCGTTTGCCAAATTGTAGCTTCTAGAATGTTTTCCTGGCATTGGGATGGTGAAAATTGAGTTCGGGAATTCTTCAGGAACGCCCTCGGGGAGTCCCGAAGTTTCGTTTCCGAAGACGAGGAAGTCCCCAGTGGAAAACTGGCAATCCCAAAGGGTTCTGGTTCCCTTCGTTGAGAAAAAGCGCATTTTACTATTGTTGGTGGCGGTTATAAAGGATTCCCATTCGTCCCAAACGGTCAAGTTCAGGTATGGCCAATAGTCGAGTCCGGCGCGCCGGACATATTTGTCCTCCAAGGAAAAGCCGAGAGGTTTAACGAGATGAAGAGCGCTATCGGTATTGACGCAAAGTCGGCCGATGTTGCCGGTGTTTTGCGGAATTTCGGGTCGCGCTAAAACTATATTGACTTGGGCGTTCGGTTTATTTTTTCCAGAGTCCATGATATTTCCCTCGCGATGGAGTTTTCCATTTCATTGATATCGGCCACTTTAGGCATGGCCGAATATGTGTATGTTTCTATTTCGACGCACGTTGGATAGTCCTGACGGGCACGCAATACGCTGAGAACGGCCTCCGCTTCCTCTTTTAGCACAAAAAGGCCATTCTTGGTAGCATCCAAATACAACGGCATATGGAAGTGCGCCACGGCGCGTCCGCCTTTGCCGGCATTGGCGCTGGCAGTGAAAATCTCGGAGCAGGAAGGAATGTCGCTGAAAGCCGCCACCATGTCTCCATCGCGGTTGAAAATTCTGGTTTGATGGAGATAGGTATCCTCCGCGAAACCCGCGAGATTCGACGCCAAGACACGGAGGGAATCGCTATCGTCGAAAAAAGCCGCGCAAAGCGCGGCGCTGAGCTGTATTTTATGCACGGGAACGCCCCGCGCCAGGAGAAATTCCAAACCGCTCCCCGGAGCGCCCTCGATAAGTTCCTGATGGCATGTGTCGTAGCATACTCCGATTCGTTTGGCAGCCACTTCGTCCTCCGCCAAATAACGATTGTGGAATTCCGCGAATTCCGCGGGTGTTTCCCAAAGACAATCCGGCTCCATCTCCACGGCGACAGTAATATCTACGCCGAATTGGTCCTGGAGGTTTTCCAGGTCCGCGGCGGCGCGCCGAAGGTTGCCGGCGATTTCCATTTCCGCGATTTCCGCGTTTTCGAATAACCGCCGGTATCCCCCCGGGAGCGTACTTATGGACCAAGGGTCCTTTCCAGCGCGCGGGAGTTCCGCGAGGGATTTGGCACAGTCCATCGTGTATTTCAATCGTATTGGGGATCGCCAGTCCGGAATGTAGACTTGCTCTTTCACCCTGGCTCCATGGAATTGGCCGTAGGGAAACGCGTTCAGCGTTGCGATCGCCAGTTGGTTTTGCCGCAATAATTGGCTTAGCGATGCGAGTTCCTCCTGATTGTTCGCCAAACGGTCCGCGGCATCCGCGTCCAGCCACAACCCCAAAGGAAGCGGAGTATTCTCGTCTAGCTCCAAACGGTCGCGGACGGAGGAGAACACCTTGAAGACGCGATCTAGTCGTCGCGCCACCGGCCCGTCCATCGCCGGAGGTATGGCGTTAGAGCAATAGCAAACTATTGGCCGCTCGTTTTCATGTTTTTCCATGTCGTGCTCACTCGTGACTGGATTTCTTTTCGTCCAGTGTTTTTCTTATCCATTCGGCTGCCTCGTCCACGGCGGAATCCAGATCCACCACGGGACTATACCCCAAATCCCTTGTGGCGGCCGTTATATCAAAATAGTGTGACGTGCCCAATTGCGATGCGGAAAAGACGGTCAGCGGAGGCTCGCCCGCGATTCGGAACGTCCGGTACGCGGTTTCCATCAAGCTTCCAGCTATTCTAGCGGCGACAAGTGGAATTTTTCCTTTAGGAGGTGGCAGGCCCGCTTTGGAAAGGAACGTTCGTATCCAGTCCCACAAGTTGACGGGAGCGCCATCGGAAATGAAGTAGGTTTTTCCGGACGCTGTGTCATCGCGGCTTAGGGCTTCCGCGGCTTTGAGGTGGGCCTCCACGACATTGCCCACATGAGTAAGGTCGACGACGTTTTCGCCATCGCCTATTTGCCTTAAGCGTCCAATGGCGGCTCTTTCGGCAAGTCTGGGCAGGATATGCGGATCTCCGACTCCCCATATCAAGTGCGGCCTTAGCGAAACGGTCCGAAAAGAGTGCGACGACGCCTTGGATACGATTTTTTCCGCTTCGGCTTTACTTTCCGGGTATGCCGCCGGATACCCCGCTGGATAAGGCAGCGACTCGTCACCGCCTTTTATGTCGCCTTTCGAGAATACCACGCTAGGAGAGCTGGTGTGAACCAATACAGGGACACCCGCCTTGGCGCAACATTCGACCAGGTTTGCCGCCCCTCCCGCGTTGATGGAGATAAATTCCTTTCTAGAGCCCCATATCCCCGCTTTGGCCGCCGTGTTGAATACCACTTGGCGGTTCGAACACGCCTCGTAGAGGGCCGATTCGTCTCGAATATCGCCGCGGAAAACGCGGGCTCCAGCCGCTTCGATGTCCGGATACTCTCCCCTGCAAAACACCGCCACATCGGCACCCAGCTCAAGAAGTTTCCCCACAAGTCGCCTACCGAGGAAGCCACCTCCGCCCGTAACCAGTACTTTTGTCCTATTCCATTCCATAATGGTTGAAACAATACCACCGCGGTCTAGATTTATCCAGACGGCGGGGTGGTCCGCCACGGGTGTCCCGACTAATCCTTTCAGGAGTGGCGAGATTGATGAGGAAAGCATTGTTTCCAGGCAGTTTCGACCCGGTAACCAACGGGCATGTGGATGTTATCAAACGAGCGTTGTCGCTTTTCGACGGCATCATCGTGGTTGTAGCCGTCAACGCCGAGAAAAACCCCATGTTCAGGGTTGACGAACGATTGTCGTTGTTGCGCGAGGTGTGCGAAGGCATGCCTGGAGTCGAAGTTGCGTCATTCGACGGTTTGCTTGTGGAAGCGGTCCGCGAATTCAACGTTGCCGCTGTGATAAGAGGTTTGCGGGCGATATCCGACTTCGAGTACGAGTTTCAGATGGCGATGATGAACCGTTCTCTTGACGAGCGTTGCGAGACGGTGTTTTTGATGCCTGGTCCGGCGCATTCGTTCCTGAGCTCGAGAATGATCAAAGAAATCGCCACGTTGGGTGGGGACGTATCGCCATTTGTTCCCGCACCCGTAGTGAGGGCATTGACATCGAAGCGCAATGGCAACGCCCCGTTGGCCTAAGTGCTTCCGAAAGGATTGTCCGCCATATGCTGGCACCATTCAAAATAAACACGGTCAACCTAGACAACAAAGGCCGCCACTTGGACGGCTTGATTCCCGCCGACGAATTGGAGGTCGACGAGCTATTGAAAGGGGATTTCGTGACATCCATGTCGGATGTGCGCTATTCCATCCACGCGTCAATGGTCAGCGGAGCGCTCTTGATTTCCGGAACGCTCGAGTTCTCCGTGGAATGCGTGTGCGGGCGTTGCCTGGAGAAGTTCGAGATCAAATTCACATGCATGGAGGTTTGCCATTACTACGAGGACCGCCAAGGAGCGGACGAGATTGACATAGCCGCGGATATCCGCGAGGACGCCCTGATCGGGATTCCAACTATTCCATTGTGTTCGGAGGCGTGCCGCGGGTTATGCCGTAATTGCGGTTGCAATCTCAACGTAAAGGATTGCGGTTGCGAAACAGAGTCGGAAAACACGGAATCCAAAGCCGATGAGCCCGGGCCCTGGGGGGCTTTGGATGCGCTGAAACTGGATTAGGGTGGACTGCGTGGACTGAGTGGGCGGGGTGGGCTCTTCGACAAGCTCAGTGTAGGCAGGGCAGGCCGGGTGGACTGGGGGAGGAATGCAAGAGGGGGACCGCGCAAGCGCTAAAGCGAGGAGTGGGGTTGGGACCAGCAATTATGGCTCTAATCAGTTAACGCCTCCTTTATAGCTTTTCCTAGCTGAGCGATAGTATATGGTTTGCTTATAAATTGTTTTATTCCGAGATTTTTTGATTTTTGAATTAGCTCCTCTTCTGCATATCCACTTACAATTATGGCTTTTTGGTCGGGGTATTTTTTTAATATTTGTTTGTATGTCGTTAGTCCATTTATACCCGGATCCATTAACATATCCAAAATAATTAATGGTGTGGGATTGTCTGCAAGATATTTCAAGGCGTTTTCACCCGATTCCACGCTGGTGGGGTTATAGTTTAAATTTGTTAGAATTTCACAAGCGATTTCTCGTTGATGTTTATCATCATCTACTACAAGAACTCGTTGTCGGTCTCCCAGAAGATCTGAAATGCTAGTTTCAGTTGTCTGATGGGATGCGATTTTTTCATTTGTCGCAGGAAAGTACAAATTAAAGGATGTTCCTTGGTCATTACTTTTAACTATTATTTTTCCATTATGGTCTTGAATAGTGTTCCAAACAATAGCAAGACCTAGGCCTGTTCCGCTTCTGCCCATTTTCTTTTTCGTGTAGAAAGGTTCAAAGATATGGGGTATGCTTTCTTTTGGTATCCCAGGACCGTCATCTGTAATTGACAAGAGAATATAGTCGCCTTCTTGTAGGTTTGGATTTTTTGAGGATTCTGTAATTTTAATGTTTTCAGTTGTGATCGTAATATTGCCCTTCGACACAATAGCTTCCGCCCCGTTACTAATAAGATTCATTAAGCATTTGATAATATGGACGGGGGAGCAATTAAAGTTTTTCAAATTATGGCCCAGGTTTTTATGGATTATTACGTTTGGGTAGAGAGATGACAATTTTAAAAATTCAGGGGATTGGAAGTAGGTTGTAATGAGGGTGTTTAAATTGGAAATCTCTTTTTTGAAAATAGCGCCTCTGGAAATGGTCAACAAGTCAGAAGCGATACGAGCTGCCCTATGCCCTGCCTCTTTTATCATTTTAATGTCTTTTTCTATCTCGTGGCCTTTAGGAATCTTTAGTAATATAAGGTCAGGATAGGCAATAATGCCGGAAAGAACATTGTTCAAGTCATGGGCTACGCCTCCCGCCATCATGCCGATCGCCTCCATTTTCTGTGCGGTATGGAGTTGTTTCATGAGCTTCTCGTTGTTATGGTGATCCCTTTGGCTTTGAAGCTTTGATAGTCCAATATTAGCAACAGTTGTGGCGAGGTGAGATAAAAAAGATAGCATTGCCCTAAAAGTTTCCTCGCTGACGATTGGCACCTCGGATACCGCGGCAAGATACGCTTGCTCGTCATAACCATATTGTCTTGCTTGTTCTTTGAATCGGTTGATGTCTGGTGGTTCAAAAAAAATCTGTCCTGTCGCTAGGTTAGCGAGATGCCTGCCTTCAATTATGATTGGCGCGCAGCCATCAACAAGGCCATTTTGACAATGGTGAATCCTTATTTCTCCGGGATTGTTCAATCCATCCGTTAAAATTCTGCCACTCAATTTGCAAATTTTACTTGACTCGGTATTTGCTCTATGAAACTTAACGCAGATATCTCGCCAGCCTGTGGCTATCAGTATCTCGTTGGCTGTTGCATCAACAAGGCCTGTGGTGAATCCAGTGGCGGTTGAAAATGCTTCAAATAACTTTTTCAACTCACCTATATCTACGATGTCTCGTAATGAAGTTGTATTAGTTGTCATTTGTCTTCCTTTTCCCCCGTTCAAGTCCATATGTCCTTCTTGGCGTCTTCATTAATGTGGCAGAATTATAGGTGAGTCCTCTTAGTCTTGCTCGTAATCCTGCCGCCAATTATTTCGTTGGCCTCTGTCACCTAGCGCATATTTTAGCGGCGAGGGTTTCGAGTAGTATTCTCTCGTTGCATCCCCCCGACACCATTTCGCGGTTTGTGTGTAGGATGTCGGTCAGGATCGACGCTAATTTCACATCCCCAAATTTGGACGCATTGGAAAACAGCATCCACGCTCGGTAAGGGTGCATGGAAAGTATCGCATGCCCCCGGAGTTGCTCCTTGAGTTCCGTATCCGCATGCTCCGTCGCCGATTTGAATCTCTGATATTGGGCGTTTGCGGGAATCGAGAGTTTGCCGGCGTCCGCCCATATCCCGGCCATGTCTATGAATGTGCGTGAAAGCAGTATAATCATTCCAATATGACGATCGGTTTTACTGTAGAGAATATCTAACGCGCGGAGCGCATCGTCCATGGATCTTTTGGCCAACGCATCGGAAAACGCCCACCCGGCCGCTTCGGGAGTAGCGCTGCATACCGCCTTGCAATCCTCCATCGTTATGATTTTTCGCGGGGAGACGTAAGCCGCTAGTTTTTCCGCCTCCGAAACCGCTCTTCCGGAATCGGTTCCGCAGGTTTCCGCCATGAACGACGCGGCGTCAGGGGCGATGTCCACGCCCAATTGGTGGCATACTTCCATCACCTTCGCCCTGACGTTTCTTTCCCAATCCCGGGATTTGCTGGAATCCAGTCGCTCGTGGAAGATGACCTCGCCATATTTTTTGCATGCCTTGAATAGCGAGGAGCGGCGGTCCATGCCAGTACCATCCATCACCACGACAACATCGTCCGGGAGCCCTTTCTTGATCTCGGCGGTGAGCTCTTCGACGTTCTTATTCGTTTTGAGCTCCTTGGCGAAATCTACTTTTTTGAGCCATATTACCTTGCTCGCTTCCAGGAAGGGCGGGGTATTGATAGACGCTACAAGCTCACGGAAACAGTTTTCATTTGAAGTGTTGCTGTCCCCGTGTATCACCTCGAGCTTGGGGTTTGCCTCCGGAGGCTCGCCGCAGAGCGCCACGAGCCTTTGCGTCGCCTCGCGGCGCACCGCGTAGTCGTCCGAGCCGGTTATCAAAATCAAAGACACCCCATCGTTAGCCATGCACTCACGCTCCTGGTATGAACGAGATTCCCGGTTTTATGGCCGCCACCGTCTCGGCTATCAGCTTCACCGCGTTCTCGACATCGCGCAGGTCGCACATTTCCACCTGCGAGTGCATGTAGCGGTTGGGCACACTGACCAGCGCTGTAGCCACACCGCTTCTGGTGAGCTGGACGCGCGCGGTGTCGGTTCCTCCGCTGGCGCGGAATCCGGCGCATTCCTGGACTTTTATCTTTTTCTTCGCCGCCACGTCGCGCATCAATCTGCCTAGGACGGGGTTGTTGTCGGCGTTGCGCTCTATCATTGGTCCGCCGCCTAGCTTAGACTCGCCCAGGGATTTTTTGTCGATGTCGGGGACGTCGGTGGCGAATCCCACGTCCACCGCTATTCCCACGTCGGGGGCGATGCCGAATGCGCTGGTTGTGGCGCCTCTGAGACCGAGTTCCTCCTGGACCGTGCCGACCGCGAATACCGCGGCGGAGATTTTCCTAGTGCTGAGAACTCTCAGAACTTCCGCCACGACGAACGCGCCTATCTTGTCGTCGAGCCCCTTCGACTTTATCCGGTGCTTGCCCAAAATGGCGTAGTCGCGTTTGAATGCGACGGGATCGCCAACAGTGACGAGTTTCTCGGCCCCTTTCTTATCCTCGGCGCCTATGTCTATCCACAGGTCTTTGAGTTCCAACGCCTTGTCGCGTTCCTTCGGGTTTAGTAGGTGGATCGGCTTTTTCCCTATCACGCCCGGGAGCGCGCCGTTGGCGGTCAATACCTCCACCTCCGCTCCGGGAACCGTTAGTTTGTCAATTCCGCCGACGTTGCGGAAATGGAGCAATCCCTCGTCGGAGATATGGGTTACTTGGAAGCCGATCTCGTCGTAATGCCCCGCCAGCATCACCTTCAACGGAGCGTCGGTGTTGATCGAGGCTATAGTGTTGCCAGTTACGTCCACTCTCACCTCGTCCGCGAATTGCGCGAGATAGTTTTTGAAGCAAGACGCGACCGGCTCCTCGAAACCGGACGGTCCGGACGTGTTCAGCAAATCCTCGAGAAATGTCAGACTGGATTTAGGCAGCATCGTTGTCATCCTCCGAATATCTTCATGTACCGCGGTTTCATATCACGCAATGTGCATCCCAAACCATGCGTCTTCAAGCTTAGTCGGAAGAGATTCCTCTCCGCGTTCTTGCAAAAAACCCCGCCACGCTATAAATTCGGGGCTATGCTTACCAAAACTTACTCTTCGGCCATTGATGGCATAGATGCCAGAATCGTGGAAGTCGAAGTCGACGCCACGGGACGCGGCGAGCAGTCGTTCGTCTCGGTAGTGGGGCTTCCGGACGCCGCGGTGAAGGAAAGTCGCGACCGGGTCAGGTCCGCCATAAAAAGTTGCGGGTTGGCGCACCCCAAAGGCGCCACTATCGTGAATCTGGCCCCGGCTGACATGAAAAAGGAGGGGGCGGCTTTCGACCTGCCAATAGCCGCGGCCATCGTGGCGGCGACAGGATTGATCGATAGAGAGCGGCTGGCCAAAGCGATGCTAGTGGGGGAATTGGCTCTCGACGGCTCGGTAAGGCCGGTCAAGGGGATGATTCCCATAGGTCTAAACGCGGCGGAGACTCCTGGGGTGAAAGCGCTTTTGGCACCCGCGGAGAATGCTATGGAGGCCGCCACCGCCGGAGCCATTCCAGTCTATCCAGTGTCAAACCTATCCGACGCCGTCGACATTCTCTCGGGACGTAGCCTTATCGCTCCGGTTTCCCCGCCGGAATCCATATTTGATGATTCCAGCGAAGCCTCCAGGCTTGATTTTAGCGAAGTCAAGGGGCAGTCATGCGCTAAACGCGCGATGACCATCGCCGCCGCGGGAGGGCACAATTTGCTTATGATTGGCCCTCCAGGCACAGGAAAATCCATGCTCGCCAAACGATTGCCCAGCATTCTGCCTCCAATGAGCGTGGAGGAGGCGGTGGAGGCGAGCAAGATCCATAGCGTCATGGGGCTGCTTCCCAAGGACAAACCATTCCTCTCCTCGCGACCATTCCGTGCGCCGCACCACACAATCAGCGACGCCGGCCTGCTCGGTGGCCAAACCATTCCAACTCCGGGTGAGATATCGCTCGCCCACAACGGAGTATTGTTTCTAGACGAGTTTCCCGAGTTCCGCCGCAACGTTTTGGAAGTTCTCAGGCAACCGCTGGAGAACGGGGAGGTCACCATATCCAGGGCCGCTGGTTCGCATACTTTCCCCGCGAGATTCACCCTCGTGGCCGCCATGAATCCCTGCCCGTGCGGGCATTACGGCGTCTCCAGACGGGTATGTCGTTGCGGAGTCCGCGAAATCAAACGCTATCGCTCCAGAGTGTCGGGGCCCCTGCTCGACAGGATAGACCTGCACGTGGAATTGGCGCCGTTGCACGAGGACGAGATGACTTCCGCGCCCACCGGGGAGTCAAGCCGCGACATCCGCGCGAAAGTGGTGCGGGCTCGGGATATCCAGCGCGGACGATTTAAAGGGCTGGGAATACATTGCAACTCGCAGATGGAGCCGGCGCAGCTACAGCGATTCTGCAAGCTAGACACCAGTAGCCAATCCCGTCTCCGAGCCGCCATCCACGACCTTCAGTTAAGCGCCCGGGCATACGACAAAATACTGCGCGTCGCTAGAACAATCGCCGATTTGGAGGGCGCCGCCGATATTTCGGACGCGCATGTCCTGGAGTCGGTCCAGTATCGGGACCTGGACAAAAAACTCTGGTGAACCCCTCGGGAGAGGCCGAATGGGCAGCAACCACACAGCGAAGCCTGGACCAACGCCGGAAGGAAACGGGCCAGTGCCGCCGCCCGGATTGGCGGGGATCAAAAGAGCCTCCCGCGCCTCGATTCTTCTGCTGGGATTCGTTTTGCTGAAAAGTGTCCTGGGTTTTCTTCTAAAGCGCGCTATAGCCGGCGAATTCGGAGCGGGCGTGGAGACGGACGCGTATTTCGCCGCTTTCACCATCCCGCAGCAATTGGGCGATTTTGTCATAGGGGGCATACTCTTCAAGATTTTAATACCTGTTTTCCAGGAGCGTAGAAAGGCCGCGGGAACGGAGCGCGCCGCGGAGGAGATATCGGGAGTTCTCAACTTCTCCCTAGCCATACTGCTAATCCTCACGGCGTTTTTCTATGTATTCGCCCCCGTCGCGGTTCCCGCGCTTTTCCCCGGATTCAATCCCTCCGCGGAACAGTTGGCCACCAAGCTGACCCGCTACCTCTCCCCCGCTATTGTTCTTATGGGCCTTTCGATTATTTACACCGGCCTGCACCATTCGTTCAAAAGCTTTCTGGTTCCAGCTATCTCCACGATTATACTTCCCTCCACGTCCATGGCCGCCATATTCTTTTTGCCCCGAGAGTGGGGAATAGAAAGGTTGGCGTACGGCAATTTGGCGGGAATGACGGCGGGATTGATTCTGTTAATCGCGCTTCTGCGGGGTGAGTTCCGCTGGCGCTGGCGTTGGAGCATGGACAATCCTGCGCTTAAAACATCCATCGCCATGGCGTGGCCTTTACTCCTAGCGCAACTCTTCGGCAAAATCGTCCCTTTCGTCCAGAAAAGCGCCGCGTCCAAGCTCTCCCAGGGAAGCGTTTCGCTCCTTGAATACGCATTCTTCCTCTCGGGAGCCGTCACCGTGTTCGTCGTGGCGCCCATTTCCACCACAATTCTTCCTGTCATGGGCGAGCACAAGGCCGGCGACGACGAAGCCTCCCTGAACTCCACATTCCATCAAACGATCGGCGTGGTAGTATTCCTGTCCTTACCGTGCGTCATCCTTTTAGCCTTGGAGGCGCATGACATCGTCTCACTTTTGTTCGGCGTGGGCAAGTTCTCCTCCGCCGACGTGGTGGTTTGCTCCAGCCTGTTGGCCGTTATATCCCTGATGATTGTTCCGCAAGCCCTAAACACTGTAATTGGCAACATGTTTCTAGTGCATAAAACGACCAAGGCGATAGCTTTAGCGGGAGTGGTCATGACCGCCTTGGTTGTGCCGGTTTATTTCATCATGGCCAATCGGTATGGTGTCCGGGGAATCGCCATCACCTACACGGGCTACTACGCCCTGTCCCCAGTTGTGGGAATCGCGCTCCTGCAGAGGGGACGAAGGGGAATTATCGCCAGCGGAACCGTTCTGGCCTCCGCCAAATTCATAGCCGCCGCCACCATCGCCGCGTTGTGCGCGTGGCGCGTTGGAAGCCTCGTGGAAAATGCGAATCCGATAGTTAAAATGGCCGCCACCGCCACCGCCGTCGCCATACCCTATCTTCTTGCGGCGGCGCTCCTGAAAATCAAAGCGTTGCCGTTTCTTCTGTCAAGATTCATTCCCGGCGTTCCGGGGCACCCCTCGAATTGAACGCCGGCTCTAGGCTTTTTAGACAAGCCCCGTTTGGGTTTTTGGCATGGGAGAGAAATTTTTTGTATACGCGCGCCGCGGACACCTGATCCCCTGCTTCCGCGTACCTTCTGGCCAGTAGCATCCAAACACGCCCGGGAACTATGGAAAGGCCACTCAGTTTGTCCAAATAATCTTCCGCCTTGAGGAGACGTTCGTTCTGGATAAGTACCACCGCGACACTTACGCGCTCCCTTGGAAGACGATATTTATCGGGATTGGCGTACGTAATCCAAGTCAGAATAAAGACCCCGCACCATACGACGAGCCGCCACGGTTTTCCCTTTATCTTCGTAATCGAATATACTCCAGCTCCCGAGAGAATGGTAATTAGGGGGACAACAGGTATCCTGAAGCGATAAAACATCTCAAAATAGAGCATCGTTCCCACGTAACCCGCGGATAGCAACACAACAAACAACACGCTCCTGTTTTTACAGTTGAATATAGCGCCTATCACTGCGAGAATCAGGATAAAATTAAAAGGGACAATGAACACTCTCATAAAATCGATAATTTCACGGTGAGCGTAAAACGACAAACTGTTCGGGAGCTCATACGACGAGATGAATTTCAAAAACTGCACAGGAATGTTTTCCAGAAACTCCGAGCGATAGGAGGCGTCCGATATATTTTCCAGTCCCGCACCGTGATAGCAACTTACAACTGTGTTGAGATTGCCTGGAATAATGGACAAACTGCCAAAATTGACAAAATTATAAACCAGGCAGGGAAGAACAGTCAAAAAAACCGCGGAAAGATATAAAAGCACCTGCTTCTTTCCGACGCGGTTTCTGCACTCCGCAAACAACAGCATACCAAGAGGCAGAAAGACAATGGGAATAAAATTTTCACGCCCTAAAATAGTCAACCCGGCAAACACACCTCCCACCAGGTAGCGATAGTTGCTCTTTTTAAAAAAGGCGGTTATCAAGCAGTATGCGAAAATCAAAAAGCACAACGCGAGCATGGAAGCGCGTAGAAAATCGAGGGAAATAAGAATTGCCGGTCCGTAAAAACAGTAGATCAATGCCGCAATTTGAGATGCGTGGAAACCTATCCGCAACCTTCGTGACAGCTTATATATAAAAACTGGGATGAGAGATGCGGTTAAAGCCTGCAATATTCGCATTATCAAAAGCTTGGAGCCCGACAGAGCGACAAGAAAAGCCGCGAAGAGGGTGTAACCGGGCGACATTTTATAGCCGGCCGGAGGCATTTTCCCGTGATAAATCCCCACGGCGGCATCCACCACGGAAAGTTGGTCCGTACCTTGCTGTGGAAACGGGAGAAGATGCGACTCTTTTGCCTGAAAGAGCAGAAACAGAGTGACACTTACAGCAATTAGGTAGATTATGTACGAGAAATATTTGTTAATTAATTTTTCCAGCATATCAATACAATTCGAATTTTCAGAAAAAGACGGATTCGAAACACGTCTGCAAAGCAAAAAAGACGCTACACTGCTTGAGTTAAAAATACAAGCCCCCTCTTGTTGAACGGCAACGCGGACGTGGCTTCGCACTAGGGCTTGCCCAAGAGCCCCCCTTGACAAGGCGCCGCGCGCGGAACATACCAATTGACAGATCCACCCCCCTAAGCCGCCGGCATCATAAATAGAGTTTGCTGAAAAAGTCGAGAATGGGTTAGTGGCCAGGCAATAATCTCGCTGAAAGTCCTTCCGCCAAGCCCGGAGGGTTCGCATAGCGAACGGAAGGACCGGCTTTCGCGGAATTGGCAAGTGCCTCAAAATGCTAGTTGGCTCCAAGGCTTTTGGGAGTCTGCGACCAAGTGGAGCGAGGGGAGCCGTCAAAACACACGAACGTGTGCTCCCAAAACCTTGGAGATGACACCGCTAAAATTAGCTTAACACTATCATTACAGGCGACTGCCAATTATTCAGCAAGCCCTATATGACTTCCTTGGTCAGCGTCACGGAGACCTCGTCGAACCCGGTCAGCCCCGCGGCGTTCTCGCCACTGCGGACCTCCACGGCGCGCATCCCCTCAGATTCTAGTTAATCTTCATCTTCCGTATTGAAAAACTTCTTCACTAATGGCACTAGGTTTTTCCGGGCAATCTCCTTGGGGGTTTCCCAAATAATGCCGTCGGATGGCTTATCGCTACCGCTTTTATAAATCAACTCCACAATAGCGTCAGGTCCTTCTAAGTCGAAGTCAGGCTCCCTCTCCCAAAAAAACTGAACGTAACGAAGCTTGCTGGATTGGTCGTAAATCAACAGTTGACACACTATATATTTTCTATAAGAATTTATGTAGTGTCCAAATTTATCCTGAGGGACATATGTGTTTTCCTTATATATTTTATTTAAGAAAGACTTTACATCCAAAGAAACCTTAACTTTATTTTTACTTGTAATAAACGTGAACTTTCGCAAAAAAAAGCTCTTATAGTATTGCCTTTGGGCCCGTTCGAAATCTTTTGGAGGCAACTTGAGCGAGTCGGGATATTCTTGAGTGTAAATAGGGCTTTGCCTATCGCGGTACACCCACCTTGCCGCAGCTATGATAGCCGAGCGCTCCAGGAGCTCGTCTTCGTCTTTCGTGGGCTCTCTTTTGTTTTTCTCGACAAACTCTCTTTTTAGGCGCTCATATATCGAAGGATATCGTTCCTTTATCAATGAGCAGATGACATCCCCCATATTGGCTAGATATGCGGACCAGCCGCCGAAATCATTTTCCGCCAGCAACTTCCCCAAGCGCAGGCTGAACTCGGCCCTGGCTTTAACAGAGCGGAAGGTATCGTTGACATCGGAAGATTCAGGGAGTTCCTCCTTGGCGCATAAAACATTTTGATGGAAAAAATAGAGTTGGCGTACGTTGTTCAAATATCGCTCCTCCTTTCCGGCGATGCCTTTGACATAGGCGACTCGATCCATGGCACGGAGGATTAGCTTTGAAGCCCGCCGTTTTTCCATGCCCTTGGATATTTGAATGGCGACATCAGGAAAGGTGGGACTCAATTGAAGTGTTTCGCTCAAACGATAAAAGGGATAGCGAAGATGGAAGCCATCTAGAAGGATAAACCTTAGGACCTCAGGATTCCTGCCGGCTAGAAGCCGCAAGTCACGGGGGCTAATTTTCTTTGTTAACAAAGATATTTTTTGAGAAAATGTTAACTTCTTACCATCTCCAAGTTCCTTTTCCACATCTCGGATGTGGAAATAAGATTTCAACGACTCGAGACATTGAGACTTCGTGAGATTTTGCGAGGCCGAGTCAACCGTAGCGTCGCCCGCGTCCATTTCCACCGATATTGCCGTAAAACACAAAAGAAGCGAAATAAAACGCATCATAGCATAAACTCCTTATTATTCAGAAGCGTTGAAATTACCTGGCTTGCCCGCAAAATTCATTACGGTCATTACGGGGTCTGGTCATTACGGGGTCTGAGCACTTTATTTTCTCTGCTTTGTGCGTTGCTTTGCATCAAAAACGCCTTAAAGGGCCTCTTAGATTGATTTTTTAGGCCGTTTTTTAGGCTTTAAGGATTATTGACATTTCCCAACGCAAAAATCACCCTGGAGATCATTCGGGGCGGTATTTTGAATTTTACCAAGCCTCCCTAGTTTGCCTTTCCAACGTAATTTACCAGAATAACCAAGATTGTCAAGTTTTAAATCTTAAAACCAGAAAAATGTATTAAAAAATGATTCTAAGGAAGGTTTTTAACGTCATTACCCATAT
>WFSE01000083.1 GCA_015486135.1 Lentisphaeria bacterium | reverse complement strand
GTGTAGTAATACGTACCCGTTCCGTTGTCGACGGAGAGGATTCTTTCGCCATTCCATACGAACTTTTGAGCTATCGCGTTACTATTCAAGGCATCGAGTTTCTCCACCTGTTTGTACCCGTCATACACGAACCGCTCGTGTTTTTGGAGCGTCCAGTTGCCAGCGGAGCCTGTATAGATCTTTTTGCGGACTCTTCTGCCCAAATAGTCGTAGGTGAATTCGAGCTTGGTGTCGGCGGTCTCCATCGATATGATTCTGTTCTCGGCGTTAAAGATAAATCCCTCCGCGATGGATTTATAGTCGCGGTTCCCGCGGGGGAAGGAGGGTTCATGCTTGTCGTCGCCGACAAATCTGAAATGGTCGTTCAGTTGTAGTTCCCTGCATCCCATAGCGTGATTAACCTACCATTTGCCCGCGTAATTCGCAAGTCCATTCAAAAAATCGGGGCTGAATTCCTTAGCTTCATTTTCTTCGGTTAACTTTCTTACGCTAAGTTATATTTTGACCCGTTTTTCGCAAGTAATTGAATACAAATATGTCAAATTTAGCGGGGGCAGGCCCCGATATCAACAGCCACACTACAGAATGGTTAATATGTATATTTATATTATTTGATTGTGGACTTATCGACATTTTTTGCAGATTTTGTGCGTGGGAAAAAGATGTGGATTCGCAGAATATGTTGCTTTTAGCGACATTTGCGGAAACAATTGGGAAATCCCGATATATCGATGGTCTGAAAAGGCAAGCCATAGCCTATCGACAGCGAGGCGAGAGGGAACGGCGGCGGACTCCGGTCCGCCGCCACGTTCCCCCATACGCGTCGTGACGGAGGACATCCGTTTGACGTTATGTGGCTTTATCTTGATAGCGTTGGTTGGCACGCTCTATCATCGCCAGCACTTTTTTGGCGGAGGCTATCATATCCCGCAGTTCGGATATCTCCCTCCGTATGTCGGATAGGCTTGACAGCCCGTCCATCTTGGTCAAGCGGTTGTTGATATCGTCCAACACCATAACCGCCACCTCGCCGACTGTTTGTCTTTCTCGTCCGCCCATATCGTGGTCCCTCCTTTCACGATAGGGAGGATATAAAAAAAACGATAGCGTCCTGCACCAGAGTCGCGTCGACACCAAAAAGGGGAGTATGGTGGTTCTCCGGAGAACCACCGATACTCCCATACGCGTCTTGTGGCGAGGCGTGTTGTCTATGTCTCGGCGATGGTCGGCGTGGTCAATCGGAGAGCGTCACAAAAGGTCTAGGTTTTGTTATAGGGCTTTGTTATGGCTTTTGTTACCGATTCGGGGCGTTTTTTCCAGATCGGGTTTTGTTACCCGTCCATTCCACGCAAATATCGGTAAACCGTCATATGGCTGACACCGTGGTTCAACTCCTTGGCGATTTGCTTGTAGCCAAGTCCCCGTTTCCTCAACTCGATGGCTTTGTTGATGTCGAAACCAATCCTCGGCCTTCCACAATGCACGCCAGCGTTCTTTGCTCGTTGGATGCCAGTTTTGACGCGTTCTTTGATGAGGCTTCTTTCAAACTCGGCTATGGCTCCTAAAAAAGTATACACCATCTTGCCGACGGAAGTGGACGTGTCGATGCCCTCGGTGACGGATACAAAGTCCACGCCGTATCGATTGAATAGATTAAGACATTCCAAAAGGTGCGAAGTGCTTCTTGCGATGCGGTCGAACTTGTAGACGACCACCGCTTGGATGATTCCTTTCCTGCAATCGGCTTTGAGTTTGTCGAGCGAGGGTCTCGAATCCTTGGCTCCAGATATTCCTTGGTCGATGTATTCTTTTGAAATATCCCAGTTTTGGTTTTTACAGTATCTCCTGACGGCTTGGAGCTGTGATTCGATGTTCTGCTCGTCCGTGGAGATTCTTCCGTAAATGACCACTTTCTTCGACATATGGCTACATTCCTTCGGTTAATCGTCCGTTGATTGGCGGACGTTGGGTGGAAAGCGTTCGGTTGGCCAACCAAGCGCGTCACCCGCTCCTCCACGCCTTCTTACACGGAGTCGCCGAAGTTGTCATTTTTTATCGGAAGCGTTTTTTCGGAGGGGGGCAGGTAGATTTCCGTCACTCAATCAAGTGACATTCTGGTCAGCCCCCTACTTGATAGGGCATAATACCATATAGAAAAATTACAATTAAAATAGTCAAGATGTTGAATATAAATCCCGTACATATCAAAAACTTTATTCTCTTGGGGCAATCCCCTTTATCAGCTAGTATTTTATGTGCTTTATATACAAAGTAGAGTCCAAAAATGGAAGGAATGCCAAAGAAAAATAATCCTATAAAACTAAATAAAAAGCTACCATAAAGGTATTTGTTAATTTGATTTTCATCTATCGTTGAGGTATTTGCTTGATTTAATCTCGCCTCTCTTCGGTTCCTTTTTCGCAAAGATAAAACCTCAAGGAAACAACCTATTATCGCAAAAGGGAATATCAATCTATAAATGCTATTTTCAAGAGTGATTCCAGCAACTATTATTATAATTGCCACAATAATTATCACAAGAGATTCAATTTTCGAATTCATAATTTTATACATTAATCATCCCCATTCAGTTTTTTATTCTCAGAAATAGCATAGTCAACACCTCCTTGCAAGAAAGATGTTACCCATGCTTGGGCAGCAGGTGTCTCAAAGACTTGAGTAGCAATAGGAGCTAAAGCTGAAATCGCAAAACTAGTGGGACTATACTCACGTAAGTCTGTTCCATGTGTAAACAGTTGAGAGCCTAGATTTGTTGCTGCATTGACACCCGTCAATTCAGTTATTGTTATGTTTTTGTCTATATTGGCCGCTCCTCCGCCTAAGACAGCAATTCCTGACGTTAAAATCAAATTATCCCCCCTCGCCCCTCCAGCATAGGCAGAGCCAATGCCCATTGATTCCAAGGCTATTATTTCTGATGCACTTAAATCTCCTATACGTTTCCCTCCAGCAACCATTAAAAGATGTATTGCTAGCGCATGCATCGTCTTTGAGGAATTCCACCAATCCTTGTTTACATCTACCCCAAAACCTGCCTTATAATAATCCTTTACGGCATTTTCTTGGCCTGGTATTAAGGCAGGGAAGGCAAGTCCTCCTTGAGACCAACCTTTCAGAAAACTTCCCCCTACAGATGCAACGTTATCCCAAAAACCATCTTCACCTTTGCCAGCTGTCTTCATATACTGCTTATATATTTCAGGATGCAATATTTGAAGCGTTCTTTCGAAAGCCCTAGTCATTTTTTTCTTGAAATTCCTTTTTATCCTATCGATTTTTTTCTTGTCACCTTTCGCCCTCGCGATATCCTTCTTATACCTCTCTACATCTTTTGCTTGTTGCTTGTTGATATTTCGAAGACGTTGGCGTTCTGATTTTTTTAGTTTTCTTTCCTTCTTCTCGTCATTATCCTCCAACCCCAACGGGTCCACGAAATTTATCGGATTATTCCGACAATACAGATAGTTATTCGGCCCGTCTGGGTATCCTGACGGGTCGCGTTGGACGAATCGTCCGAGCTCGGGGTCGTAGTATCTGAAGCCGAAGTTGTCGAGTCCGATGGACGCGGAGCGTTATTTCGTGCAGAACTTGCGGGTTTCGTCGGAGGAGCCGGTGGATTTGACTTCCTTTCCGAAGGC
>WFSE01000082.1 GCA_015486135.1 Lentisphaeria bacterium | reverse complement strand
GGCGGGGGACGACTACGCTCTGGGAGCGTATGTTTTGGATATCGACAGGGACAGGGTGAGGACGTTTTCCTCCCTTTCCACGACGGTTGCCGCCGGGGGAGCTGGAAAGGTCTATCTGTATTCCTCGAACTCCGACGTGGCGTGTGGTGGCGGGGTGGCGATGTGCTATCGTGCCGGAGTGCCGATAGCCAATATGGAATTTTATCAATTTCATCCTACTCTCTTGTACAACGAGCGTGTGCGTTCGTTCCTCATCAGCGAGGCGGTGCGGGGGGAGGGAGCGGTTTTGAAGGTTTTGGACTCGAATGGGGATTTGGTCGAGTTCATGGACTCCTACCACGAGATGGGGAGTTTGGCTCCCCGGGATGTTGTCGCCAGGGCGATAGACAACGAGCTGAAGAAGCGTGGGGGGGAGTGTGTGTTCCTTGATTTCCGAGGGTGCGACGCGGTGTTCATAAAGAGGAGATTTCCCAATATTTTCGCGAAATGCGCGGAAGCCGGCTATGACATGTCCACGGACCCCGTTCCCGTGGTCCCCGCCGCGCATTATTGTTGCGGAGGGGCGAAGACGGATGTGAATGGCGCCACCAAGGTGAAAGGGCTTTACGCTGTTGGCGAGAACGCTTGCACTGGCCTGCACGGAGCCAACAGGTTGGCTAGCAACAGCCTCTTGGAGGCGCTGGTTGTCGCGGGATTCGCGGCGGAATCGATACTTGCTTCGTTGCCGGAGTGGAAACGGAGCCGTCCAGTTGGTGAGATTCCAGTATGGAGTTGTGGAGACGCCACCGACTCGGACGAGCTTGTGGTCATATCTCACAATTGGGACGAGATACGCAGATTCATGTGGGATTATGTCGGAATCGTTCGGACTGGCAAACGCTTGGAGCGCGCCAAGGCTAGGATAAAAAACATAAGGAAGGAAATAGAGAAATACTATTGGGACTTTTTGGTTACTCCCGACTTGATAGAGTTGAGAAATATAGCGTCCACCGCAGAGATTATCATTGATTCGGCCCTTTCCAGAAAAGAGAGCCGGGGCCTGCACTATATGGCTGACCATTCCGAGACCGACTCGGCGCTGGACGGCGCGGATACAGTTGTGGTGGCGCGGTGAGAGTGGACGCGGGATTCGTGCTGGGAGGGCTTGTTTTGGCGTAGTAGAGGTGGTACGTTTAAGCGTTGACATGCATGGGGTCGAGTGAATGTGCGTCAACCAGTAGGGCCTACATGGGGCTTGCTGAAAAAGTCGAGAACGGGTCAGTGGCTAGGCAATGAACCGCCGGTGTGCTTCGCACTTCGAGGCGAAATTAACGCCGCCAATCCTTCCGCAAAACCCGGAGGGTTCGCAAGCGAACGGGATCGGTTTTGGCGGAATTGGCAAGTGCCTCAAAATGTTAGTCGGCTCCAAGAGGTTTGGGAGGCTTGCTCTCGTGGCGCCCAAGCGGAGCGAGGGGCACCTCCGAAACACACGAACGTGTGCTTGGAGATGGACACCGCCAAAAATAGATTAACACAATGAAATTTAAGCAATTGTCAATTATTTAGCAGGCCCTACATGGTTGGCGGATCCGGGGTTGGGAGATGAAAGGAGGATTTTTTTATGGCTGGACATAGTAAATGGGCGAACATAAAGCACAAGAAGGGGGCGGCGGACAAGAAGAAGGGGAAGATATTTTCCAGAATAGCCAAGGAGATTATGGTGGCCGCCAGAGACGGGGGAGGCGATCCGGAGGCCAACCCCAGGCTGAGAACGGCCTTGAGTGCCGCTAGAGCCGCGAATATGCCTAATGTCAACGTGGATCGGGCGATTAAAAAAGGCACCGGAGAGATAAAGGGGGAGGAACTTGAGGAGCTTGTGTACGAGGGGTATGGTCCCGGGGGGATGGCCGTGCTTGTTGAATGTTTGACGGACAACCGCAACCGCACCGCTAGTGAAATACGGATGATATTCGACCGGAATGGAGGTAATTTGGCGGGGGCTGGAGCGGTTAAATGGATGTTCCACCGCAAGGCTAGATTTGTTGTTTCCGGCGAAGCCGCGGACGAGGAGCGGTTGCTCGAGCTTTTGATAGACGCTGGTGTTGAGGATATCGCCGTCGATGATGGAATGGCGGAGATATTTGCGCCGACAGAGAGCTTCGAATCGGTTTCCAGCGCCTTGTCCGAGGCTGGTATTGACGTTGACGAGGCCGGGTTGTCGGAGGTGCCGGAGAATTCTGCCAAGATCGAGGACGAGGCGGTGGCGCGTCGGGCCTTGAGGCTTTTGGAGAAGCTCGAGGACTACGAGGATGTGCAGGCGGTGCATTCGAACATAGATGTTCCGGACGATATTATGAGGGTGTTATCCGAGGAGGAAGGCTGAGCTATGACTTGCAAGGTGGTGGCAGCGTTTGTTTTTGTCGTGTCGATGGTGTCGGTAGCGTTTGGTGAGTCCACCGTGACGGGGCTTGGTGTCGAGGGGGTCGTCACCGCCACAAAGCTGAATGTGCGCGTGCGACCTGGGACAAGGTACTCGAAGGTGGCCATGTTGCCGAAAGGCGCCAAGGTGCGCGTGGTAAGCTACAAGGACGGATGGTATGAAATCGTAGCGCCTTCCGTGTCCGCCGTGTGGATTTCGGCGGAGTTGGTCAAGGATGGTTTTGTTGTCAAGCGCGCCAATCTTCGAGCGGGACCATCGGTGGCGTTTTCCGCGTATTACAAGATGGCGGAGCCTGGCGAGAAAATTGTGGTTGTGGATTCAACTCAGAAGTCTTGGTTGAAAATATCTCCTCCCAGGGGGTTGACCGCATGGACAAGCGCCGACTATGTTAGAGTGAACCCCAAGGACTCGGCGAAGCTGCTTGGAAAGAAGCGTTTGGCTGACAAGGGAAAGGGGGGGAAGGCAACTGTTGCCGGAAAGAATTCCGCGGATAAATCGGGGGATGCGCCCGCGGATAAAACCTCTGGAGATAAAAAGGCGGTGGGGGGAGCCGAGGCTGCGAAATCCAGGACCGAGAAACCGCCGTTGCCCTTTCTTGGAGAGGGAAGCGTAGTGGAAATAGAGGGGGTGCTCTTCCCGGTGAAATCCGAGTCTCCTTATGTTACTCATACCGTGGCCGTGGAGGTTAATGGCGAGCCCTTCCCGCTATGCTACCTCCACGTGGGGGATATCGACATAACTCCATTGGAGAAGCGCGAGGTGGTGGTGAAGGGCCGTCAGCGTTTCGTGCGTGGATGGAGGCGTCCTGTAATGGATGTTATGAAAATCAAGTTGGTATCGGAATTGGGGAAGGATGACGGAAAGGATAAGGATCCCGAGGGGAAAGAGAACTTAGATACGCAATAAATACCGATTCCGCGACGTTCGCATGGTATGGAGAATGTGGGTTGCGGAATGGAGGTGTGGTATGAGGGGTTGGACTAGGTTCTTGTTGGCGTTTTTCTGTCTGGTGGCGTGGGGTGTGCCGTCCGAGGCGACACCACCTTTTAAAGCCGACCAGTATAAGGATGTCGAATTGAAGGTGTTGCGGATGCAACCCGAGAAATTCAAGAACAAGAAGATTTGCTACGAGTCCCGCTTCAAAAAGGTGATGACCACCTTTCCTACTTACGCCGAGCGGAACGGATTCAAGGCGGGCAAGTACTACTGGTTTGTTATAGCGCCGCTTGATTTGCCCGTGGTGGCCAGGAAAACGGATGAGATGAATGCCCTTGCTGTGGCGTTGGAAAGTGGTGCCTCGGTCAAGGTTTATGGCAAGATTCGTAAATTCAAATTGGAGCCCAAGGCGGCGATGTTGCCGCACTACTACCTCGAGCTTATTCACTTGGAGGTGCTGTCCGAGCCAGAGAAAAAAAATTCCGGCCTGGATACAGGGAGGCCTCCTCGCCGCCCATTGCCTCCACGCAGGAAAAGGTGATTTTGGGATAGTTGCGAATGGGGGCATTCTGTGATAGCTGAATTTGAGGTTGCCAACATTCATGCCGGATGGCGGTTGGATCGTATTCTCGCCGCATCCGTTCCGGACTTGCCCCGCTCCTTGGCGAGGCGTCTTGTGGAAGGGGGCGCTGTTGTCGTGGATGGGGTCGTAGTGGATGGCCCAGCCAGCCGTCCCGATGTGGGGGCGACAATCAGAGTCGATTTCCAGATTGACGAGGCCCCGTCGGTGCTTCCACTTCCCGAAGATATTCCTCTGGATGTGATTTATGAGGACGACGATATGCTTGTGGTCGCGAAATCCGCGGGGATTGTGGTGCATCCAGGCTCCGGGAATGCTCGTGGAACGTTGGCTAACGCTTTGGTTGGGCGTTACGGGGCGGGCCTCGATGGATTTCCAGGACGCTTCTCTGATACGTCTCGACCGGGGATAGTGCATAGGTTGGACAAGGACACGTCGGGGTGTCTCGCTGTGGCGAAGAGCCAGGAATCGTTGTATTTCATGAAGACGGCCTTTAAAAAGCGCATTGTCGAGAAAATCTATCTTGCCGTGGTGCGGGGGAGGCCCAGAGTGGATTGCGGCGTGGTGGATGCGCCTGTGGACAGGCATCCCGTGAAACGCAGAAAAATGGCGATTGTCGATGAGGGGGGGAAGCATGCGGTGACCCATTGGCGAGTGGAGGCGGTGGGTGGTCCGGAAGACTATCCATTGTCTTTATTGAAAATTCGACTGGAAACGGGAAGAAGGCATCAGATACGGGTGCATATGGCATCGATAGGACATCCCGTGATTGGAGATTCGGTATATGGCGGCAGGCGTTGGAAGGGAGGCGAGGTTCCTCGGAGGACAATGCTTCACGCCTGGAGACTTTCGCTGCCATTGCCGTCTACGAGGGAGAAACGGGAGTTCGTGGCTCCAATCCCGCGGGATATGCAGGATTTTATGGAAACCCACGGGCTCGCCACCCAGTGAGCCCTAGATGAAGGACGGACCCATGGTGTTTAAATCGACTTTTCCCTCGCGGAGAGTGCGGAAATCCCGCCTTCGCTAAAGCTTCACCCGCGGTAGTCCCTCCTATTCCGCAATACTGATGCAAATTCGCATTCGACGCAACTCCCTTAATAATCAAAAAGTTAAATGATGCCATTTCTTCAATATTAAATTATGCGACATGTTGCATAATGCGGTATTATAGACCTTTTACAACGCCAAAACTGCCAAAAATACCACAAGCCCAGCGTCGCCAGCCAAAGCTTCGCAATATGTTGCAAAGTGCTCCTATTACCATAAAATGCAACATCGACACGCCGGCGACAAGCCATCCCGCCAAGATCATCGCCCAATCTGCTTGACTTTCTTCCACCACACGCTATATTCCTAGAAACGGGGTGGGCTAGCGGGGAGAATCCCGACACGGCCCAGGCCAGCGGGGGCCTGCGCGCGACTCACCCAGGGGTAGACCGTGGCCGTGACATCTTGTCGTGCCGCCGAGGAGCCAATATTAATCTTCGGCAAATCACGACTTGTTGTCCAATAATTGTTCGGAAAAGGAAAAACAATGAAAACCCACATCTTTTTGTGCCTTTTATGTTTATTAATGGGAATTTTTATGGGTTCTGTCCTAACCATATACCTTGCAAAAAAAGGCATCGATACTCACTTGAATAAACCGGTTTTAATTTTTTCAAAAAAAGAAATACAAAAAGGAGAAGTTATCACTTCATCGTCTTTACAGACGAAAAGTGTTAATTATCTATCGAAGCAAGTAGTTAATAATAAATTGTCGATTATCGGTCACACTGCAGATAAAAAAATATCAAAAAATGACCCCATATTATGGACTGATGTATCCGTAAATAAAAACAAAAAATCCGAACCTGTCGTTTCACCTGACTGAAAAACCGCTGTGCGGTTTTCAGCAGGTGAACTCTCTGGTTCGGTCAATAAAACATGGAAAGGAACAAAATGAAACACTTATTTCTCTTTTTACTTTGTATATTTATTATGGGATGTTCTTCACTTCCTAATAACTCAACAAAAGCTCAAGATAAAATAATTTCAAAACTTGTTGATTTGGTAGAAAAACAATCGAATTTACCATTAAAATTGGACCAAGAAACAAAAAAGGAAATATATAACTCTCTTGGGAAAAGAGAATTGAAATGCATTGCTCTTCCTTTTTTTGCAAAAAGTGATTATATCCCGATTATTTATATGCTTGCTGGATATTTAAATGAAGAAGAATTTATGAAATTGAATATGCAAGCAACATGGAGGGCACAGCATAATATACCTCAAAAGAAATATTTAGTACTTTTTACTCTCAATCCCTATAGAGAAGGATTTTATTCTCTTACATTTCAAAGGGATGGTCAAACAATTTCAAATGGTTCTGGATGGGGGAAGCCAGATCATTTTATTTATAAAACTAGACCGAACGAGGTCGCATCACCTAACTCAGATACCGCTGCTGCGGAATCTGAGTAGGTGTGCTGATTGGTATACAAGAAAAAAAAGAGAAAAAAGAAAGCTGTATATCAAGGTCCAAAGGTTGATTGAGAAGTCAAAAGGAATAAAAAGAAAGAAGAAAGCCCCGGGGCTGAAAATCGGAAGATTTGCGATTCTCGCAAAAATGTGTAAGTCGAAGATTTAAGGTGGAATGCAAAATCTAAAACTGAAACTATGGTATACCAAGGTCGCTTCACCTAACTGGGAAACCGCTTCGCTAATTCCCAGTAGGTGAGCTTTATGTTCTGTGAGGCAATGATGAAAAAATATACAATTATTATATTTGCAATACTCTTTATTGTATCGTGTAATAAAATTAAAAGAGTAAAGCCTGAAGAAATTAAGTGCTATGGTAGCGATCCATTGTCTAATACTGCCTATATAGGATCTGATAGTGAATTTCATTATTTTACATATTTTAAAGGTAAATTCAGTGGCAAATGGAAAGTAAGTAAAAAAGATTTAATATTAAATTTTGAATTCCCGTATAATAAAGGGGGATGCTATATACTTCGACGAGATAAGTCAGGAAAGTTAAAACCAATAATTATAGAAAAAACACAGAACGAGGTCGCTTCACCTAACGGCGAAACCGCTGGCGCTAATTCGCCGTAGGTGAGCTTTATGTTGGAGGAGAAAAACATGAAAAAAATATTAATGCTTCTTATCTTATCTGTTGGGATATCAGTAGTTGCAGATGAATTAAATATTGAACAAGGCTTTTATGGGGTTCCATGGGGGAGTTCCATCAAAGATGCTACTGCAACCCTGAAAAAGAAAAACTATAAAGTAGAATTATCTGATGCTATTCT
>WFSE01000081.1 GCA_015486135.1 Lentisphaeria bacterium | reverse complement strand
GCTCCGATGTCTCCGGAGGAGATTGTCGAATCGCTCAGGAATGCGGGCGAACTGCCGAACCTCTGGATACCCAAACCGGGCGATTTTATCCGCGTCGAGTCGATTCCCATGTTGGCCTCCGGAAAACTGGACCTCCGCGGAATTCGCGGCTTGGCTGAAAAACGTTGAAAAATCCTTTTGAAAACGTCTTGCAAAAATTCCCCGGAGCGGTATTTTGCCATCCCGTTTGAGCGGGGGCGTAGCTCAATTGGTTAGAGTCCCAGACTGTCGATCTGGTTGTTGCGGGTTCGAGTCCCGTCGCTCCCGCCAGTTTCCCTTTTCTTTTTTCTCCGCCTGTGTCCGGGGTCAATTCCGCGCATTGCCTGACACTCATGTCTGTCGTTCTTCGGGAAGACCCCCTCCATGCCGCAGACACCATTCCAGACGGAAGAGGTTCTGCCCCCGTGGAAAAAGAAGATCGACGATGTCGAATTTTTCAGCAAATCCTGTTTTTTAGAAGCTTTATTTTCTCCAGAATGTCGGTAGCAACACCACGATAACGGTGTATATCTCGAGGCGGCCTAAAAGCATCGCTATCGAAAGGAGAATTTTCGCCGCTGGATGGAGCCATGCGTAAGTGCATGTGGCGCCTACCTTGGCCAGTCCCGGGCCGATATTTCCCAAACACGCTATGGAGGAGGAAACAGCGGTGGTGAAGTCCACGCCTGGGAAGAGAGACATGATTAAGGCGAACAGAACGAATATCGACACAAAAAGGAAGAAAAAGCCCATCACCTTGTGCAGGGTGTCGGGGTCCACCCTCCGCGAGTTAAGGTGAACGTTTGAGAGTTCGTTGGGAAAAAGAGTTCTTCTCACTCTGGCCACCCCATATTTCAGCGCTAGGATGAATCTCGACACCTTCATTCCGCCGCCAGTGGAACCGCCGCATCCTCCAATGAACATCAAGATCAGCAGAGAGAGGCAGGCGAAAGCGGGCCAGATCGCGAAATCTGCGGTGCAGAATCCCGTGGTGGTTAGAATGGATACAACTTGAAACGAGGCGTAGCGAATGGAATGGAAGAGCGTTGGGGCTATTTCCGCTCCCGAGGTGGTGTGGATCGGCCGCCCCGCCAGCGTGAGCGAGAAAACAACTCCGGCGATAGCCGCCAACGTTATCCCTAGATACCAAACGAACTCCTCGTCGTTGAAATACGCGAGAGGTTTCCCGCGCAGCGCTCTAAAGTGAAGGATGAAGTTGCCTCCGGCGAGAAACATGAAAATTGTGATGATTGTGTCGACATAGAGATTGTCGTATCCTCCCACGCTGGCCTGGAGCGTTGAAAAGCCTCCGGTGGCCATTGTGCCGCATGTGTGGCACCAAGCATCGAAGAGGTTCATCGACGGTAGCAGCAATAGAGTTTCGGCGATTGAGAGGAGTATGTACACCCCCCAGAGTATTTTCGCGGAATTGGCTATTCTCGGTGTCAATTGGTCCGAGGTTGGGCCGGGGACTTCCGCATTGTAGAGCTGCTGACCTCCGATACCGAGAAAGGGTATTATCGCCAAGGAGAGGACAACGATTCCCATCCCGCCCAGCCAATGCGTCAAGCTTCTCCAAAAAAGAAGACCTTTGGGGAGGTCGGCTATTCCCCTCGATAGCGATTTGCCGTTCAAGAGGGGAAGGCCTTTGTCGAGGACGCTAGCTCCAGTAGTGGTGAATCCCGACATGGTTTCGAAGAACGCGTCGTAGTATTGCATGTCAGCTATAACGACAAAGGGAATGGCCCCGACCGCCGCCGCCGCAAGCCACCCGAAAGTGACGATTCCAAATCCCTCCCTCGGGCCCAGCGCGTATTTCTCGACTTTGGAGGCGATGAAGACCGCTACGCCTCCCGCCATGGTCATGACCGCGCAAAGAGCGAGTTCCCAAACAACATCGGGGGAGTCGCCCATAAGATAGGCCACGGGGGCGGAGGAGAGTATCGCCAAGCCTATGACGACTACGAGCGCGGCCACGACGTTGACAACTTGGCGGGTGTTCATGTTCTCTTTCCAGTGTTGGAGGAGCGTATGGTCATTGGAAGAGCTTCAGTAGGGTTGACTCCGATTCGCGGGTGGTAATAGCAATGACTATGTCGTTTTCCGTCAGGACCAAATCCCCCGAGGGGATGAGAGCCTCGCCATCTCGAAAAACTAGGGATAGCGTAGTCGATTCGGGGAAGCCGCAGCGATCCACCGATTTCCCTAAGATGGGGGCTCCGGATTTTATCGGAAATTCCGTCACGAACGCCTCGGTTCTGTGGAGCATGGCGCTTGTGTGCGTACGGTTTATTGAGGATACATGCCGGAGAATGGAATTTCCCGCCACGAGCCAGCGACTGAAATCGCAGTCGATCATCTTCATCTGCCTGATGATTGGGCCGTACTCTTCCTTATTTGTAACCGCCACCACCTTTTCAGCCCCCATCCGTTTCGCCAGCACCGAGCAAAGAATGTTCGATTCGTCGTCGTCCCCAAGCGCAACAAAAACGTCGGTCTCGGAAATGCCGGCCTCGTCGAGTATATCCCCGTCGCTGACATCGCCGCTGATAAGCATTGTTTTCGAGTTTATCGAGTCGGCAATGGATTGGAGTGCGTCTTCGTCCTTTTCGATAATCCTGACATCGTAATCGGAATTCGCCAATTCCCTGAGCATTGCCAATCCCGATTTAGAACATCCAGCCACTATCACTCTCTTCCGTTTCCTCCCTTGCTTCGACTTGGGTGTCGCCCACTCGATCAACGCATCGATGTCGCATCGTTTTCCCGCCACATATATCTCGTCTCCTTCCAGAATAACGGTGTCGCCGCGGGGCGCGATAACATCGTCGTTTCTGACAATCGCCGCCAAACGCACGGTGTCGAGCAGCCCCGGCTCCGGAAAAGCCCCAAGCTTGGCGCTGGCGATAGGGGCGCCCTCGGCGACTTTGAACGCTGTTATCGAAGCGTCCGGAATGTTGAATCCGATACGTTCCAAAACAAGTGGATGGTCGATGGCCTCCATTATTTGCGCGGCGCACTCTTTCTGGGGCACGACGACATGGTTTATGCCGAATTCGGACGGCGGTATATCTGTTTCAGGAGCGAAATAAAGTTCGGATGACAGGCGACAGACAACATGTTTGGCACCAAGCTTTTTAGCCAATTGACAGGCATGTATGTTCGCGGTGTCGTCGCGTCCGGCCGCTATGAAAACGTGGGCTTTCGCGACATCCGCGCGGACAAGATTTTCCGCGAACGCACCTTCTCCGGCAACCGTAAGCACATCCAATCGCTTTCTAACGCTAGCTAGGACCTCTGGAGAGGAGTCCAACGCAGTGACGTCATGTTTGTCGTTACAGAATGTGGACGCTAGGAATTCCCCTAGGGTTCCCATTCCGAGGATAACTATTTTCATTGCTCCATTACCTCGATTTTATTGGGGGGGGGAAGTTATCTCTATTTGGCTACAGTTCAAGTAGCGCTTGCCAATTCCGCGAATGCCACAACCGCACCGCTGATCTCGTTGTCTTCGCCTAGGAGTGTCCTTCAGCAAAGCCCATAGGGTTCGTAAGCGAACGGAAGGATCGGCTTATCGTCTACCTGTCCCGCCGTGGCCTTGTCGAGGGCGGAAGCCTTGGCGGCGACGGAAGATTGGAACATCTCCGACTTTTTAATCACAACCCCCTAGTGGTTGAAGAGGCGACGAAAAAAAGGCGTTCCCGCTGGGGAACGCCTTTGAAAACGCAAGTCCGAACCGCTATTTGACGGCGTTTCCGGACACTTGCACGCTATTGATATAGAAAAGGAACGGTATCGGGAACGGCAGCATGAAACTGGAAACGTTGGACTGCAAGTCTAATGTCTTGGAGGCTCCCAACGAAGCACTTTTCTTTGTGACGATATCGACTACCGGGCCAACTTTGACGGTGTCTTTCCCCATGAATTCGACTGTGCCCACCTTATCGGTGGAGCCGGCAATCAATGGAGTCGAGAGGAAATACAATCCCCAGTTGCTTCCGTGGACATGGGCCACCTGCTGGGAGCCCTGCATGTCAATTTTCTGCCCGTTGAAGCCTTTCGCCACCTGGATGCCAGCGCATCCCGGGAGCACAATTGCCGCAATCGCCGCAGCCACCAGCGCAGTTAGAACCCTCTTCATCTCCTCTCCTCCAGCGGCTTACCCATAATCCAAGTCCCCGACGTGCCGCATCAAACGTCGATGGGACTACGTTAGTATACCCACTTTTCCCACCCCATGCAAACCATTCTGGAGGACAGAGCTGGAAAAATCAAACAATAGGATGCGCGGAAAATGGCGTGCCGGCACCGTAGAGAGGAACAGGTGTCTCCGCGGACCTCGCGCTTCGACAAGGTGGCCCGCAAAAAAACGGAGATTCAATAATCCCGCCTTTTCCAATAACCACACTTGACAAGCCATTCTCATCCCCCCATCTTCCTTGCTTTGGAAATCAAGCGTTCCAACCTCTCTATTCATTATGCTTTTTAGGCGGAATAAAAAGTTTCTGGTGTCCGCGTCGCTTCTTGCCGTGTCCGCGATTTTGCTAGTGACCTGCACCAACATCCCGTTGGGGATCCCCGGGGACTGGACGTGGGAGAGGATTGACCAAATCGATTTCCCGTTGTTTGAGATTATATCAATTATTGTCGCCATCGCATTTGCCATCACAATCTTCTGCCTTTTCCTGAGCTCTTTTTCGAGGGGGGAAATGGGGCGTCTGCTCCTAGATTTGCTTCCATTCAACACTTTGGTGGCAGCGACGGCAATTCAAAGAATATGCAAAGTCAAAAGCAATTACTTCATCGTTTTAGGGCTGGTGCTATTGTCGGTGTTCCAGCTCCTAGTCGTAAGGATATGCCTGAGGACCGTTCTCATCTTTTAGGGCTCGAAGCCATGCGGCAACCCAACATTACTGGCGGTTTTCCAGGAGGACGCGCTATGCCGTAAAGTTCTCGAGGGCTTTGATGAGAGTCTCGGTGTCGACTTTTTTGAAGGCGTTTTGGGCGTTGGCGGAAACGGTGAGCTCTTTCGGGATGTCCCCCAGGAAAGGGGAGGGGGGTCTTCGCATGATTTCGCCATGAGTCATCCTAGATATGGCGCGGGTAAGAATCAATTGTTTTTTGGCCCTGGTCATGGCTACGTAGAAGAGGCGTCGCTCCTCTTCGACAGAGCCGTCCCGCATGGCCCGTTCATTGGGAAACATGCCATTTTCCATGGCGACAACTAAGACCAAGGGGAACTCCAGCCCCTTGGCCGCATGAACGGTCATAAGGGTGACTGCGTCGTCATCCTGGGAATCCTTGCGGACTTTATCCGAATCGTCCGCTAGGGAATGGGATTCGAGAAAATCCCCCAAGGTGGCGGAGGGGTTGCGGCCCTGGTATTGCGCCATGGCGTTGACAAGCTCCAACACATTGTCGCGGCGCCGGATGTACTCGTCCGTGTCCTTATGCATTCTAGCGAGTCCGTCCAAGTAGCCAACCTGCTCCAGGTATTTTCTGGCCGATGGCGCTATTTCCACGGAGCCCTGTTGGAATTCCTGACGGAAAAGGCGAATGGTGTCAGCCAGTTGCTCCGCGGATTTCGCGGCGGCGTTGGTGACGGACGCGCGGAATTCGCGGGTGGCCAAGATGTCCCCCATGGGAATGGCTCCGGATTCGGCCTTAATCCTCTTGAGGTGTTCGATTGCCTTGTCGCCTATCCCTCGAGGTGGCACGCCGATTATCCTGAGGAGGCTCTGGTCGTCGCGCTTGTTGTGGAGTATTTTAAGGTAGGCCACAGCGTCGCGGACCTCTTTTCGGTCGTAGAAAGATTTGGAGCCAACGAGTTTGTAGGGGATCCTGGAAACCCTCAATGATTCCTCGATCAGGCGGGAAAGATGATTTGAGCGGTAGAGGATGGCGATAGATGAGGGGGATAGCCGGTCCCGCCCGTTTATAGCGTCAATTATGGTGTCGGCGACGAAATCGGCTTCCTCCTCGCCAGTTCTGGCGCTTATTATTTTTATTGGCTCACCTTCGCCGAGGTCGGACCACAGATTCTTGCTGTGCCGATTGTTGTTGAGGGAGATAACGGCGTTGGCGCCATCGAGAATAGTGGTGGTGGAGCGGTAGTTGCGTTCGAGCTTGACCACCTTCGCTCCCGGGAACTTCTCCGCAAAACGGAGTATGTGGGTGATTTCTGCGCCGCGCCATCCGTAGATGCTTTGATCGTCATCCCCAACAACGCACAAATTGCGGGATTTCCCAGCTAAAAGTTGTAATAGGCGGAATTGAAGGAAATTCGTGTCTTGGTACTCGTCCACGAGCAGGTGTGTTTTTTCCTTTCGCGACCGCTCCAGTATTTGCTCGTCCCGCTCCAATATCATGACAACGAAAAGGAGCAGATCATCGAAATCAAGCATGTTTTGGTTTTTTAGTATCTGGTTGTAGCGCCTGTATATGGCAGGGAAGAATCTGGAAAGAATCGTGTCGCGAATATCTGCGGCCTCCGGGGCGCTCATTGCGTTTTTGATCTTGCTCGTCAAATGGAGGCAAAACTTGGGATTGGCCAGATCCTTGTTGAGGTCGACATCCAGGATGGCTTGCTTCATGATTCCCAGTTGATCCGCCTCGTCGGCGATTGTGAAGTCGCTGGTGAAGCCCAAAACGCCCACATGTCGCCTTAAAAACCGCGCGCCGAATGAGTGGAACGTTCCTAGAAAAACCTTCTCGGCGCTATCTCCGGGGATCATCGCCGCCAACCTCTCGCGCATTTCGCGGGCGGCCTTGTTAGTGAAAGTCAACCCCAAAATCCGCTCCGGAGCTATGCCATTGCCAATCATATTGGCTATGCGATAAGTTATAACGCGGGTTTTCCCCGTGCCGGCGCCGGCAAGGACAAGGAGAGGGCCGTCCAAGCGTGAAACCGCCTCCAACTGGCTTTTGTTTACCGCGTCCGCTATTTTTCTAGACACTTCCGGCATTGCATAGATCCATGTTGGTCCATGTTTGACTTTATGAGCAGGAGGGGTAAGGTAGCCGAAGAAGAGACGGAGGCAATGATGAGAATATCTTTTTTGTTATTGGCGTTGTCGATTCTCGCACTTTTTGTACTGCCGTCCTGTCATTCGGTCTCCCCGGAAAAAGAGATCATCGGCACGGAAATGGCAAAACAACCTGCGGAATCCGCAGTGCCTACGGAGGGGCGGGACGACACGACGAAACCCCGCGCGTTAACGACTGCGCAACGGGAAAAACTTGAAGCCGCGGAGCTGGCTCGGACGAAATGGATGCGTTTTTTGAGGAATTCTCAGTCCGTCAACGACACGATCCAGGCGAAAGAGGAGCTCGACAGGATCCACGAAGAGATCGCGGCCATATACAATGGCGAGGATTTGTCCAGGAAAAAAGACGAGGGGGGAGGGGAATATGAATTCAAAGACACTTCCGAACGAAAAATAGTGTATGGTCCGTTGGGCGTGGTTCTGAAATTAACCGAATGGATTTTGGAAAAACTATACATATGGCGCTCCATATAGTCCGGCGTTGCAAAGGGCCCCCCCCCTCTGCTCCCCTTTCCCCAAAGCGCGGGGAGTGCGTTGGATTTTCGGGTTTCTCCTGCTTTGTGGTAGTCTGCTTGCCGGTGTTGGCTCCAATCTTCCAGCCAGCTTGCCAAGGTGCCGACGGGGCCGATCCGTCCCCGCTAGCGATTCTTGAACGCGCTTCGGCTTCCGGAGACCTGAAGGCACGAATAGCCTTGGCTAATGCCTATTTCAATGGATCGAACGGTGCGAAAACAGATAAGAAGAAGGCCTTCGAGCTGTATAAATCCGCTGCGAACGCCGGCAGTAGCGCCGCTTGTTTCGACTTGGCGTTGTGCTACGACTCTGGACAAGGTGTTCGAAAAAACCCTCTCTTGGCGTTCAAGTACTACAGAAAAGCGTCGGACGCGGGGGTGTTGCCAGCCATGTTCAATCTGGCGATATGCTATCAAACTGGCATTTGCGACAAGGATGGCAAAGAGCTAGTACCCCGGGATCCCGATTTGGCGGAGAGCTACTTCACGGAGTTGGTGAACAAGGGGTTTCCGTTGGCGTTCAAAGAGCTAGCCAGGGTGTTTTTGGCCCGGGGAGGGGAGAAAGAAGCCGATTACGCTAGAAAACTTTTAAAAAAAGGAGCCGCTCTAGGTGATCCCGCTGCAATGACCTTGCTCGCCGATACGTATAGATACGGCATCGGAGGCGCTCGGGATGTCCGGAAAAGCGCGGTATGGCTTCAAAAAGCGGCTAACGCCGGGAACGCGGAGGCAATGGGAAAATTGTCCTACTGCTATGAGCGAGGCGAGGGGGTAGATAAAAACCCCGAATTATTTCTCCAATACTTGCAAAAAGCCGCGGAGGGGGGGCTTCCATCCGCCCAGTACAAACTGGGGGGGATGTACGCCAGTGGCGATTTAGGGCTTCCCCAAGATATTCAGAAAGCTCGTTTTTGGTTCGAAAAGGCCTCGAAAAAGAAGGACGCGCGGGCGTTGTTCGCTCTGGGAGTTATGGCGCTGGAGGGGGTTGGCGAGAAAAAGGACGAGGCGAAGGGCGTGCGTTTGGTCAGGAAAGCGGCCGAGCTGGGAGAACCCCACGCCCAATATAACATGGGAATTTTTTACTCGCAGGGGAGGGGGGTGAAGCGTGATTTTCAAAAAGCGTTCAAGTGGTTTTCCCGAGCAGCCGCCCAAGGCGACCCCAAGGCCATGCGGGAACTCGGCTTCTGCTTCTTGAAAGGCGAGGGAACAGAAGAGAACTTCGCGAAAGGAATGGTTTTGGTCAAAAAAGCCGCCGAGGCTGGTGACACGCAAGCCGCGGCTTTTCTGAGAGATGTCCTCTCATTCCACTGAGCCACAAAAAAGACCGTTCCGGAAAAAACCGGAACGGCCACTGGAAAATCCGATCCCCCTCTCTAGCGTGCGTAATACTCGATTACGCGCATTATTTCCACGTCGCAAGGCATTTCTTCAAGCATGGGGTCACGAACAAGAGTCGCTTTGCATTGCTCCTTGTCCGACTCGATATAAGACGGCACTTCGCAATTGACGTTCTTAGCGGCCTCGGCGATGGCGGGAGACTTTTCCGCGCTTATGGAGACCGTTTGCCCGGGTTTCAGTTTATACGAGGATCTGTCGACAATCTTTCCGTCAACCCTCACGTGGCGATGGTTGACGTATTGCTTGGCGGCGAAAATGGTAGGTGCCAAGCCAGCGCGATATACAAACGCATCCAGCCTCAATTCGAGGTTCCTGAAAAGCTTTTCGTTAGCTTGTCCTTCCCCTTTCTTCGCCTTCTGGTACGCTAGGCGCAACTGTTTTTCAGAGACGGCGTAAAACGCGCGAAGCGTCTGCTTTGCTCGCAACAGCTCCCCGTAGGTTGACAACTTCCTTTGACGGCCCCTGGGAGCCCCTCCAGCTGGATAGGGACGCTTGGCGCTAGGGCATTTGGGATTGCCCCATACGCAAGAGCCGATTCTCCTGCACAACTTGTGTTTCGCCCGATCTTTCACATTCCTTCTCCTTTTTGAATAACCCGAGTGAAAGGCGCCGGGACAAACTTGGAACCATTCCACTCAAAACTTCAAGGACGCGTAAACTACTCGCATGAAGCTTAAAGTCAAGAAGGTATACGAATTTCAATACCATAGGGCTCGCTGAATAACTGGCAAGCCCTTAATAATTATCGGCTTAAATGCTTTTTTATGATGGCATCTCCAAGCACACGTTCGTGTGGGTGGAGGGCACCCATCGTTCTGCCTGGGGCGCCACGCTTATTTCATCCGCCTCCCCATGCTGATTAACATAATATATATTATGCGACGTTCAAAAGGGAAACCAGTAGAGCGCATCAGGCACAGACCCCAACCGAGAAGGCAAATCCTTCTCCGGCAAAGGTTCGAGGGAAAGCAAAGCAATCAAGCGACGATGAACGAGACGATCTTCATGGAGAGCGAACAACCAACCAAGAATAGGTACCCTAGACAACCACGGCCAACCCTTCTCAAACCGCTTATAAACTGACTTCTCGTTGATACAACCCAAAAGAACAGTATTACCCGGAGAAACAAGAACAGAATTGGACAATTTAACCGCCCTCTTTTGAGTCGAAGACTCGGCGCGCGAATTCTCAAACTTGACATCAAACATCCAACCCCCGGAAACCTTATAACCCTTCAAAGACAAAATAAGCCCAGATTGTTGCGTGCTATAGCCAGAAACAACCCGATAACCATCCCCAGATTCATTAAAAACTTCGCGATCAGTATCATCAGTAATAGAAAAAGTCGTTTCCGATCCAGACATAACGCCCAAATTCGTATCTATAAGCGAAGAAAAATCTAAATAATATTCTTCCAGTTTAGCCGAAGCGACAAAAGAAATAGCAAGAGTTTGAGCCGGATTAAACTGGCCGCGAATAAGAGCGTCCCAAGAAGCCGAATAAGTGATCATCTTCCGCCAATCTATACCAATATCAACACGATCATCAAAACGCATTTCAAACACATACAACCAAACATTAACATAAGACCGGGAAGAAAGCTTCTCCAAGGCATCGGAAACGCGCTTTATTTCGCGTTCAGTCCCGACCACAACAATCTTATCACCTAGCACATTGACATTAGGAATCACAGTAGAAATATCAGAAGGAAGACCAACGGAATCCCGAACTAGGATATTCTTACGATTCCCCCCAAGAAAATATATCCCGTCTTGCTCGACCCACTCCACCCCAAGGAGCCAAGCAAGAACATTCAAACACTCGCGAACAGAAAGCCCCTTCACCTGGCCGAAAACTTTCTTATGCTTAATATCATCAAAAACAATAATATTAAGATTAAAATAATCAGAAAGAGACTGACATACTTGCCAGCATTCAAGACCTTCGGAATTCAAAAAAAACTTTTCAGTGGAAGAAGAACCCTCAATCACCGGTTCGGGGATTGTCGTAATAGAGTCTTGCCCCAGACAGGACAACACGAACCCTACGCTTACCACAAGAAAAATAAACAAAATGGTTAGTAATTTTCTCAACTTTCCACCTCTTAATAACATCACCAAGACGAAGCTTATAACCGTCCGACCAAACAACCATATTAGGAGTCACACCGACAACATGAGGACGTTCAATTTTCACCTTCTCCGGACCGAAGGACGAGGTTTTTTCACCCGAAACCGACCCCGAACCCGACGACGCAACATCCGAAGAACGGCCCGACGAAGAATCCGAATCAATAGATTTTCCATTGGAAACCCCTTTTTTCTTATTAATTAAACCACTGGAGACAGTAGAAGAAGACATATTAACCATTCGACGAATACCCTTAACAACAACATAAAGAGCAACCACAACCCCTACCCCGAACAAAGCCCAAGGCCAAAACTGGCGAATAAACAACTTAAAATTCCGAAGAATAGGAACACCAGTGTCAGTCGAAGAAGCATCATCGGAAACGCTATGCTTGCCAACAAGCTTACAGCCGGAAAAAGAATTATAACACTTAAAAACCCTTTTATCGGGCCAAAGCGTCCACCGATCCGAAGGCTCGGACTCGCCAAACTCAAAACCCTCAATTATAAAAAATTGAACAGGCCATTTAAGGCCGCGCATAAAATGAGCCTTAAAAATATTCGTATACTTGGAATTACGAATCACATAAAGATACTGAGTGCCCCGACGAATAAACGCATCCAAATCCGCCAAATTATGAGATATTAAATAAAGATCGTCCTTCCGGTGTCCATGCTGACGAGTATAAGACAAAAGACGCTTACGATCCTCGCCAGCCCCGGAATCCTTATAACCAAGACAAGAAAATATCTCATAAACCTCATCAAAAAATATAAGAGAATTCGGCTTAGTAACTTCCCAGAACCGCTTAAGCTTCTCATCAGAAATAATATTCCCAAAACAACGTTTGCAATATTGAGGATTTTTACGATAAAAATACTTCAATTCAGATAAAGACTTATCCTTAAACACGTAAATCCGATCAAGATAATCATGAAAACGCCCGGAACGACGACCAGCCGCATAACGACACAAAAAGTCAGGATTAATTGGGAGATTAGTAAAAATAGGCCGGTCGGAATCCCGAAGATACTCAACCATTAAAGTGACAACATAAAAAGACTTTCCGGCCCTTTGTTTCCCAGATATTACAGACAACATAGCGGCCACCCCCGCAAAAAATCAATAAATAAAAGGAATCAACTTAAGAACCACCTTAAGAACCCAACAAACACCAGTAAACACGATAAGCAAACCAATCATAAAAAAAGCCTCTGTTAAAGGAACAAAAGAATTAACAGTAGCCAAAAAAGACGAAGAAGGAAGATACTGCGCAACAGAATCAATATTAGATTGCAATGTAGCATGCATAGAATTATTAACCAGACATAAAAATACTTGACATTTCTCGTATCAATGCTACAGGTAGCGCATTATGAATCTTATTGACACAAGAAAACTTGGCGGCGAGGCTCAGGAAGTTTTGCGCTTTAGGGCGATAAGGCTTCTTGAGGCCGGAATGCGT
>WFSE01000080.1 GCA_015486135.1 Lentisphaeria bacterium | reverse complement strand
GGTTTTGGAAAGTTTTTTCCAAAACCCTTGCCCGAACACCTGGCGGGTTCTCGCACAAGTCAAGCTGTTTTCATATAAGTCCCGTAGCGACGCGGAGGGCGGCGAAGCCGTTATGCTGAAAACAGCTTGACTCTGGAGAGGTTCCGACAAATTCCGCCTTTTTACCCACTAAAACTGCGGAAGAGCCCAAATTCAAATGTTCGAAAATTTAAATTCTCGAAATCAGAACTTCCCAGGCATGTTCGCCGCCTTATTTTAAATTTGAGGCATTCATATTTTGAATTTGTTTCCTCCTTCGCTCCCAGAGCTACGGCGGGACATGTCGGATTTCTTATTTCGGATTTAGTGCTGCCGTCACTGCATTCCCTACATGGTAAAAAACCTCCTCCCTCTTTCTCGGCGTTCTCCGCGTCTTTGCGAGGCAATTTCTGTATTCCCTCCCAAATAGAACATCGATGGAAGGGGAGGCAGTCGAAGACTGGATTTCGTTCCATTGATCTCATCCTACTCTTCTCTGTTACTCCGTGTCTCCAGCAAAGCGGGTGGTGAAGTCTTCTCCTCTTTCTCCGCGATCTCTGCGTCTTTGCGAGGCAATCTCTTCCGTCCCCCGTCCCCACGTCCGACTCACGGACTCACGGACTCACAGATTCACGGACTCACAGATTCACGGACTCACGGATTCACGGACTCACGGATTCACGGACTCACAGACTCACGGATTCATCCTTCCGTTCGCTCCGCAAAGCCCGTAGTTCGCAAGCGAACGGAAGGATCGGCTCATTGTCTAGTCACCAATCCGTTCTCGACTTTTTCTGCAGTCCTATCCGACAAGTCCCAGCCCCCCGTCGACATATATAATTTGCCCGGTCATGTATTCCGCCCGCTCCAAAAATTCGACGACATCCAGCACGTCCTCGATTGTTCCGGAGCGCTTCAACGGCACGCTCTCCGCCAGCGCGTCCATGTACTCCTCCGACTCCCCCTCCGGGGGAAGAATCAAGCCTGGAGCTATTCCATTGACACGGATTCCGGGCGCCAGTTCCACGGCAGCGGTCTTGGTAAACTCGGCCAAGGCTTTTTTGGACATTAGATACGCGAAATGATCGGTGCGCGATCGGCGGATTCGGGAGTCCAGCATGTTCACCACCAAACCGGTCCCGCCTGACTCCGCGAATTGCCTCGTAATAGCAAACGGGGCGGCCAAATGCAACGACATGGCTTCCATAATATCACCAGAGGAAGAATTCGATATAGAGCCACGGTTGTAGGTGGATGCGTTATTCACGACGACACGCAAACCGGGGAATGTCTCTATCGCCCATTTCGCCAATGCCGCGGCCTCCCCATTGACGCGTAAATCGCGACTTGCGGTGGCGCATTCCAGTCCCATTTCCCGAATTTCATCCGCCAGAGATTCGGCTTTCGCCTCCGACGAATGAAACGCGGCCGCCACGTGATATCCCATTTGGGCTAGACGCATGGCGATCCCTCTGCCAAGCCGCTGAGCCGCACCAGTTACCAGAGCGGCACGATTATCTGGATTTCCAAGCAAAACATCACTCCTATTGTATCGTCTTGGACATTTTCGTATACTCCGCCGCGACTGGTTTTCAAGCGAGCTTGGGATAATAGCCTGCATGGGTGCAAGCGAGGGAGGAGGATTTGGCGAGGGTTGCGTCGCGCGTCCACGGGATCCACAAGACACGCATCGTTGGAGCAAATCAGAACGGCGAGTCGCTATCAATGTCAGACACCATCATCTCCACCGCCAAGGCATTGCATTCCTCCTCGAGGGTAGTGAGTATCTTATTTATCCTAGCCCGGAATATGGAATAGAAAATCATCGCGGCAATCCCGATAATCAATCCGGCGGCAGTCGTGGTTAAAGCCATTGAAACCCCGCTTGCTATAACCGTGGGACGCGGTGTGGCGACATCCTGGTTGAGGTTGAAAAAAGATTTGATCATCCCCACAACAGTCCCTAGCAATCCCACCATGGGGGCCACCACGGCGATATCCTGCAACGCTTGTATTTTGTTCCAAAGTCTGGCGGCCTGCCGCGCGCCCTCGTCCTCGACAGCGTCCCGGACCATTTGGTAGTTGTTCTTCGATTTAAGGAAGATGCGCGCGCCGGCCGCGACAATCGCGGCGGCCGGACTAGGCTCGTTAGAGCATATCTCCGCCAAAAGCTCGAAATCCTTTTTGTCGATCGCCTCGCGGCTCCGGACAATGAACGACGGTGGCACAATAAAGCTCGTCCTGATCGAAAGGAGATAGAAAAACACCAGGCACATCGCCAGAAACGAAATCAAAATAAGGATATACATTACCGTGCCGCCATTCTGCACCAATTTCACGAGCGTCTGGAACGTGGAGCCTGACGCACTAGCCCCGGAGGTCTCGGGGGCGGCCGAGACGGCGGCAACCATGAAAACGGAGAAGAACAAGGCGATTGCGTTTTTAGCAGACATTTTTCGTAGCCCTCGTTTGGTTGGAAAGATTTATTTTTTCTTGACCCAAGTTCCGTCTGGTTGTTGAATCCACAGGCCTGGTTTCGACTTTTTAGCGATTTGTGCGGCCCGGCGAGCCCCCACGACCTCCACCGGTTGGCCGACCTTTCTCGCCAACATGGTGTAGATGTACTTCCGGTCGGCGTTCTCCGCCGCCACGACCTTTGCGTCGGATTCGGACATCTTGCCCCTGGCCTCCAAATATCCCTTGTTGTTTTCCCCCACAAGCCCCTTCTCCTTCAGCGCGTTAATCGCTGGGAGCCTCTTGGTAAGCCTGGCCTTGACCGCCGCGGCAGACTCGCCCTCCACCAGACCTCCGGCGAACATCGTCAAAGCCAACACTATCAAGGTTATCGACCACTTGTTCATTTTCCAGTTCCTCCCTCGCCAGCGCCACCGGCTTGCATTGTGGGATCTCGCTCGTCAATGTCTCCGAAGAAGTCCTCTATCTCCTTATCCACCTTGAGATTGACATCTATCTTGATGTACATCGGCTTGACTTCAAGTTCGATTTTATGCGTGGTGTCAACCTTGCTGGTGGTCTCTATCTTATGGCTAGTGCACGACACGGCGACCAGCGGAACGACCGCCGCCAACATAATCATGCGTATAAGGTTCGAGCTCATGCGGGAAATCTACCACCCTTTCGGGGGGGAGTCAAGAGCGTTGTTCGTGGCGGCTCCATACTCGAGCAAGTCGCTACCGTCCATATTCACTCCGTCCTTTTTGCGCCCAAGAGCCGTCCCACAAGGCGTATCGGCATCATAAACAACGCAGTCCAAGTGACGAATGGCAGACGAGCCTCGATGACGGCCAGCGTGGCGTGCGCCGCAAGGGACGCAAGCCCCGCGGCGGCGGCGGCCAGGATGGCCAACGCATACCGCCCCAGCGGGTCGCAACCTGGCATCGAAACGCTTCCGAACAGCAATAGCCCCCCCGCCCCCAACACCACCACCAGGGCGGAAGCCAAAAGCGTCGGAGACGGAGCGATCAAATCGCTCAGGCATTCTTTAGCGGCCAGGTTGAATTTCAACACCGACTTTATCAATTCTCCCGCATATTTAGCGGCTGTCGCTTTACAACCCAAATCCAGTGCGCGCCGCCTCCTCGTAATCTCCGAAGAAGGTAGAGGCGCGCGCCATTCTAGATTCGAGCCGCGCACAAACCGAACACGCTCCCCCGCCAGCACCAATTTGACATGGTAGTCCAAATGCTCCATCTCGGAATATGCCATATATGGGATTTCCCTCAACAGACTCGTCGCCAAGCAATATCCCGTCCAAGGCAGCCCCGCGGATAGTCCTACCGCATCCCGTCCCCTGGGAAGGAGCGTGCCCTGGGCGGCATCCGCTACATCCTCGATACGAGTCACCCAAGATTCATCCGCACGCGGGGTGCTCAAAGGGAGTCTCATAGCCAACGCCCCCTTGCTCAACGCCACGTCTATCCGACGCAACACCAACCGCGAAAGCACCACATCGGCATCGAGTATCAAAAACGCGTCGTGTGCGTTTTCCGACACGAGCTTTGTCAACGCCCACTCCAACGCGTAACATCGTCCGACGCTGATCCTGTCTAAACGCTCCAGCACCCTGGCCCCGGCGAATCCCGCTAAATACGCAGTGGAATCGGAACAGTTGTCGGCCAAGACAATCACTTCGAAAAGGTCCTCGGGATAATCCAATCCCGACAGCATTCCCCGCACCAGTTTCTCTATGAAAAACTCTCCGTCTCGAGCATAGACCAACACACCTATTTTCGACTCGGGCCTCTTCCCGGGAGCCGTGCGGAGATGGAATACCGAAAAAATTGTCAGAAGAAAAAGACGCAAACAAAAAAGAAGGGTCGGCAACAACAACAAGGCAGCCAACCCCGCGACCACATATCCCAAAGCTAGAGTGTTCAAATTCAGGACCTCTGATAACCCCGTCCTCAGCGGAACCGGGGGAAGGACGGAATCTTTTTCCAAGTCGTTAGGATATCCAAGGACGGTTCCGACTTTTTCAGCAAGATCAAAGCTACTATGGATAAATGCGGAAATCAAGCCCCCGGCCCCTTCCGCCCCTTGACTCAATCAGCAAAAAATCTCAACCAGGCGGACTTTAAGCGCTTGAATTTTATTCAATACACACTAATACATATTAGTAATATGAACACGGAATCCAAGCTATCGCTGTTGTCCGAAGGCGCCCGCTACGATATTTCATGCGCCTGTGGGGACAAAAAGCTCGACAAAAGAGTGAGGGCAGGCGACGGACACTGGCTCTATCCGGTGTCGTTGCCGAATGGCGGGCAGTCCATAATCTTCAAGGTTCTGATGACCAACGCCTGCGAGAACGATTGCGGCTATTGCCCCTTCCGCTCCGACTCCAACGTTCTGCGTTGCTCGCTTTCCCCGGAGGAGGTTGTGGTGTCTTTTTTCAGATACGCCAGGCGTGTGAAACTGGCTGGAATATTCGTCTCCTCTGGCATGGTCGGAAGTCCCGACCGCACGATGGAGCGCATATTGGATGTGGGACGGGTGTTGCGGAAGCGGCATGGATATCGGGGATACATACATCTCAAGGTCATTCCCGGAGCGTCCGACGCGGCAATCGCAGAGGCGGTATCCCTCGCTAACGCTGTTTCGATAAACCTCGAAGCGCCGGGAGAACACCGATTCGCCCAAATATGTGGCAGCAAAAATTATCTTGAGGACGTTATACGTCCATTGAAGACGCTGAACAGGCTGCTCTCGGCCATTCCGCGGGGACCGCTACGTCCAAACACAACGACGCAGTTCGTGGTCGGAGCGTCCGACGAGACCGACCTCGAACTAATCCGGTACATGTCGGGTCTTTACTCCAGGATGGGATTGCACAGGGTATATTTTTCCGCGTATCAAAGGGGGTTGGGACGCCTCGGCATTCCCGGGGAACAATGCGGAGACACGCACTCGGACAAATTGATCATCCGCGAACACAGACTCTATCAAACCGACTTCCTCATGCGCAAATACAGCTTCGCCCATGATGAAATACCGCTCACTCCCGCGGGAAATCTTAGACTCGACAAAGATCCGAAAGAGGCTTGGGCGGAGGCTAACCCCGATTTTTTCCCCGTCGATTTGAACACCGCCTCCAGAGAGGAATTGCTCCGGGTGCCGGGGCTAGGACCAACCTCCGTGAGCAAAATACTGCGGGCGAGACGCCTACACAAAATAGCGTCCCTGGAAGACATCGGAATCAAAGGCGCCCTACTCGCCAAAGCCGCGCGACACGTCATTCCCTCCAACAATCCCCTGACGGTAACCGTCCCGTTCCAATTGGAACTGTTTCCACCGAAGGCGGAAAGAGTGCGCAGAGCAAACGGAAGGATATAGACATACTTCCAGGAGAAGTCAACGTAATCAGCGGCGCGTTTCCGGCTTTCCCGGAATTGGCAAGTGTGTTCGGGATTCTCTCATCAAGCCCCCTTAGAGGAACGGGTTTTGCCGTTTCTCCTCGCCTATCGTCGTGGAAGGACCATGCCCGGGATATACGACGGTGTCGTCTGGCAACACCAAAAGTTTTTCCTTGATCGACATCAAAAGGGTATCCATGTCCCCGCCTGGGAGGTCGGCTCTGCCTATCGAGGAGTGGAATAATGTGTCTCCGGAGAAAAGCGTCTTTTCAGCAGGGAAGTGGAAGCACACACCTCCGGGCGTATGGCCAGGTGTGTGAATAATGTCGAAATTGGGCGAAGATATTTGCGTCGATGGAGTCGGAGGGTCCGAAAGCGCCGGCATAAGCGGGGGCAACTCGTTCGCCGGACTGTGATAGAGCGGGTGGTCGCCTGGATGGAGATAGAGAGCCGACACCGGGATTTTTCGCATCAGCTCCTTCACGCCGCCTATATGGTCGATATGAGCGTGGGTCAATATGATTTTGTAGTCTTCGAGGTTATATTCCTCCGCGGCGCGTGCGATTTCCGCTGGAACGGCACCCGGATCAATGATATAGACGGTGTTTTCAGTCACCACGGGAACGATGTGGCAGTTGACTTCCAAAAATCCGACTTTGAGCGTGGAGAATTCCATTAGGCGTCCCCCGTTTCCGCGGTCAAATCCCCCAATGCCTTGGCGCACTCGACCGCGGCGATCTCGTCCAGAAGGGGATCCAGTTCGCCCTCGAGGAATTTCGGAAGGTTGTGCGTCGTAACGCCGTGTTTGTGGTCGGCCACGCTGTTTCTCGCATAGTTGTATGTGCGGATTCGTTCGCTACGGTCTCCGGTGCCGACTTGGGCGCGTTTCGACGCCGCGGCCTTCGCGGCCTCCTCGGAGCGTATCCGCTCGAACAGCCTGGCCCGCAAGATGCGCATTGCGATATCCTTGTTGCGGTGCTGCGATTTCTCCTGTTGGCTGACGACCACCGTTCCGGTGGGTATGTGGGTGATTCTTACCGCGGAGTCGGTGGTGTTGACGCACTGCCCTCCAGGCCCCGAGGCCCGGAACACGTCGATTCTCAAGTCATCCGGGTTAACGTCCACCTCCACCTCCTGGGCCTCGGGCAAGACCGCCACAGTGATGGTTGACGTGTGGATCCTCCCTCCCGACTCGGTCACGGGGATGCGCTGCACACGGTGGACCCCACTCTCGTGTTTCATCCGCGAATGGACGTTTTCACCGCGCAACGAGAAAACGACTCCCCGAAGCCCTCCCAAATCGCTTTCCGATAGCTCGAGCGTCTCCCGCTTCCAGCCCTTCTTGTCGGCGTAATGGCAATACGCCCGGTAGAGGTCCCCCGCGAAAAGCGCGGCCTCCTCCCCCCCGGCGGCTGGTTTTATTTCAACGATGATGTTCCGGTCGTCGTCCGGGTCCGGGGGAAGCAGGGCCACAAGCACCGCCTTTTCCAATTCGGCGGCTCGGGTCTCTCCGGAAGATATCTCCGACGTTAGGAGCTCGCGGAATTCGGGATCCGTCTCGTCGGTAAGGGCGGCCTTGTCATTTTCAATGTTGTCAACGAGTTTCGCCCACTCGTCATACAGGGAAAGGAACGAGTCCAGCCTCCTCAACTCGCGGGAAAGGGATGTGGACTCGTCCTGGTTGGCGTAAACGGCGGGATCGGACAGGCGCTTCTCCACCTCCAAACGGCGCTCGCGGAGGCGCTTGGCGTGGCCCTCTATCTCCCTCGGGGTCATTCAGACTTCAAGCCATAGCGACGGCGGAAACGCTCGACGCGCCCGGCGGTGTCCACGAGTTTCTGTTTCCCCGTGAAAAACGGATGACATTTGGCGCAGATACCAACTTTCGTCTCCTTCACAGTGGATTTCGTCTCCCAGACCTCGCCGCAAGCGCAATGTATCGTTGCCTCGCCGTATTCGGGATGTATATTCTTTTTCATAATCTCGTCCGTTTCAAACTTGTTCGGGTTTGGCGTCCGGCCAAATCCACGCACCTCCTCTCTTGGGAGAGCGGGCGAATATACACACAAAGACGATGTTTGCAAGCGATTGCGCGAAAAAGTGCGTTTAACGGCGGGAATGTCCGCCGAGGGGAATGTGGAATATGGCGGAAATAGATTCAAGTATGGATGCGGGCGGGCGGCCGGTTTGGGCGCCGTGGCGGATAGAATACATACGCATGCCCAAGGACGGGGAGTGTTTCTTGTGCGCGGCGGCGGAGCGCGGCGCGCCCGACGAGGACTCGTTGCTGGTGGCCAAAGGCCGTCATTGCCTCGTTATATTGAACCGGTTCCCTTACAATCCCGGACATCTAATGGTCGCCCCCATACGCCATGTCGGCGACATTTCAGAGACCACCGCCGAAGAACGGGCCGAAACGATGGAGCTGATCATTCGTTCGAAAGAGGTGCTGTCCAAGACGCTCTCCCCGGACGGATTCAATATCGGGTTCAACCTTGGCGCCGTGGCGGGGGCGGGGCTCGAAACCCATCTCCACGCCCATATCGTCCCGAGATGGGGTGGCGATACGAATTTCATGCCCGTCATCGGTGGCGCCAGGGTGGTTCCAGAGGCGCTGGTGGAGACGTGGAAGCTGCTATCCGAAAATTGGGGGGATTGAATGGCCGTTTCCGTTCCAGTGGTTCTGGCGGGCGCCAACGGGTATGGCGCGAAATACGCGGAATACGCGTTCGCCCCCTCTCCAAATATCGCGGCGACACCGAAACTTGTAGCGGTAGTCGAACCCGCGCCGATAGAACCGAAACTCGCCGCGGAAATCGCGGAACGAGGTATTCCCGTTTTCCAGGATTTCGACGCTTATCTGCGCTCCGGCGTGGAGGCGAAAGCCATTTTCATCGCCACGCCTCCACACACACACGCGGAAATCGCGGCCGCCGCGCTCGATGCGGGAATGGATGTCCTTTGCGAGAAACCACTTGCGGCGTCGATGGCCGATGTCGCGGAAATCGCGGCCGCCGAGAAAAGAAACGGCGGAAAGGTCGCGGTTGGATTTCAATGGTCCCACGAACCGTCGATGATCCGGATGAAACGGGATATCCTATCCGGACGCCTCGGCGCTCCAAAACGCCTGGCGACACTCGCGGCGCATCCGCGTAGCGCGCTTTACTACGCCCAAGCCCCTTCCTGGCGCGGGAGAATCGCGACGGAGGATGGCCGCGTCGTCCGCGACAGCCCTGTTGGCAACGCATTGGCGCACTACCTGCATCACATGTTGTACATAATCGGGAACGATGAGGCGTCCGGCGCGGATATCGTGGAAGTGGTCTCGGAGACATACAGAGCCAAAGATATAGAGAATTTCGACACCTGCGCGATGCGTTGTCGCACCGGCTCCGGAGTGGAGGTGCTTTTCCTAGCCACCCATTCAACTGAGCGTTATAGGGGGCCGATATGCAAATTCGAATTCGAAAACGCGACTATCACCTTTGATTACGACGCCGACCCCACCGCGTTTCAAATGGTTTTAGGCGACGGCATCCGGGAATCCTACGGGCCTGTGGAACACGACTCGACCAGAAAAATAGACATGTTTCTAGAGGCGGTCGCCTTCGACGCGCCTCTGCCTTGCGGAATCCGCGCCGCCACTCCGCATGTCCAATGCGTGGAAGCCATCCAAACGGATGGGGCTGGCATAACCTCGTTCCCCGCGGATTTGCTCCGGACGCGCGCGGACGAATGGGACGGCGGCGAATTGACATACGTGGCGGGCCTCGACGCCATTTTCGCCGAATGCTTCGAGCAATGGAAGCTGCCCAGCGAACTAGGGCTCACTGAATAATAAGAGTTATGAGAATCACGGGAGAAGCTCCCCGGGGCATTAGCAATACAAAGCGGCGTAGGGCCACCGCACTCCAAAGAGCCTACGGCTCAAACGCGCTTCACGCGATTTTATTCCTCGCAAAGACGCAAAGAATGCGGAGTTTCTTTCCCTCTTTCCCATAACATGCTGGTTCCGCGAGGCGGAAGCGGCATCTTCGTGGACGGAGCTGAAAAAGGCTTGTATGGAAGAAAAGCCAACGCTACCTCTAACGTTTCTCATTCGTGGGCACTCCTCTT
>WFSE01000079.1 GCA_015486135.1 Lentisphaeria bacterium | reverse complement strand
CTTCTTCTCCTTTTTCTCCTCCTTCTCGGTGGCGGCGGCGAGATAGTCTATGAGCTCGCTTAGCAAGGGGGAGGGGGGCTTCTCCTTGTTGTCGGTCTCGCTGTGCCCGGTGTAGCTTATCCACAACCGTTCGCGGCACGCCATTATGGCTTCCAGAAAGAGGTAGTTGTCGCTTTTTCGAGGGGAGCGGTCCCCGGGACGGGGATCCAGAAGGGAAAGGTCGAATCCCTTTTTGGAGTCGCGCCGCGGGAATTCCCCGTCGTTCATCCCCAACACGCACACCGCCTTGAACGGCACTGCTCTGGCGGCGCTTAGGTCGCAGATGGTTACCGCGCCGCGGGTGAAACCCAGAACGCCGCGCCGCTCGTCGGTCCCCAATGCGTCCTTGAGCGCAGCGACAACCACCGCCGACGGAATTTCAGTTTCCGCGAGTTCCGCGTCTTGCCAGGCGTTCACCAACGACTCGACAGCGGCGGTGATGGGATTCAGTTTTTTGTTGGTGTCGTCGGCTTTCCGAAGAAAATCCGCGATGACCGCGTTGAGTGTTTCGCGCCATTTCTCGGGTGTTTTTGAGGGGCGTATTTTCTTGGCGGTGTTGAATAGTTTGTCGGCGATGTCCGCCAACGCTCCCGCCGCGGCGATTTGATCCGAGTCCAAGGGGAGGGGGGCGACATCGCAATCGGTCATGCCGGGGGCGTCGAACGCGAATCCCGCGATAATCCTCCGCAATCCCGCATGCCAAGTGCATGTGTCGGGATAGTCGAAATCGAGCAATTCTTTCTGGTGGTCGGCGTCCTTCCCCCAGGCGATGTTGGCGCTGGCTATGAGCTCGCGCATCGACGATATATCCTCGCGGGAGAATCCGAATCTACCCGCCACGGGCGGACTCGACACGATATCGAACACCTCGGTCGCCTTGAACGCGCTTTCCGCGAGTCCGAGTATTTTCAGGAACACCCCCGCTTCCTCCGATGTTTCCAGAAGCGATGTGTTGGCGATGTGGAACGGAATAATCGGGTCGGAGTCCGAACTAGGCTCCAAAACCGCTTGGAGATATGGCGCGTAGTCGCTTATCCGGGGCGCCGTGACTAGGATATCCTCGGCTTTTATTTCGGAGTCGAGCAATTCCAGAATATGGTCTTTCAGCGTTTCCGCCTCCCGTATCCGGCTGTGGCAGCAGGCTATTTCCACCGAATTGTCGGGAGTCTTCTCCTTCCATTTCTTCAATGCGCTTTCATCGGCGGACTTGTCGAGGAGGATGTCGAGTTGCAGTGCGTCCAGAACGCTATCCACCTCCGAATCCAATACCTCCGGAAACTCTAGCACCCCGGAGATGTCGTCCGGGAAAAGATCCATCATGGTGGCGAGGAAGTCCCGTCCCAACGCCCCGAACGACGCTAGCAGAGGATTGCCGGTACTTTCCAGCAAGGCAGTTTTTCTCGTCGTCTCCGCCCAATATTCCACGCTTGGCATGAGGTAATGGAACTCGACATCCACCATCTCTCCCAATAATTTGAAAAATTCGAGGTAATCGGGGGGCATGTTAGAGAGCCCGAAAATGGAAATGTCTTGGGCTGCTTTCTCGATTTTTCCGCGGTTCTCGCGCAAAAGTGTTTGCACGCGGTGGAATTTGTTGTCGGGAGCGCCGGTTACCCGACGCCACAGCTCCGACTGCCATTTCTCCGCCGGCCCGAGGTCCAACGGAGTGCCTTGCCAACTTTTCTTTATCGATTCCCCGTTCGACCATTTCTCCAGCCAGTCGCCGCGGTAGCCGACGTAGTAGTCGAACACCGACGCTATCTCGTTGGCGAGCTTATACAGCCGGACATCCCGCGACAGCGGATGGTTCTCCACATATTCTTTCAGGGGGGGATAGTCGTTCCATATCTCCGGCAAGGCGGCGTATATCCTCCAAACCATCGTCTCGCTGGAATAGCGGAACGATACCCCGGGGATGTCGGCGTCGTTCAAGAGGTCGAATATCGCCGTTCTGGGATAGGGGAAAGAGACATTCGCGGCGATACCGTTCTTATCGGCGAGTTGTTTTTTGACGTAGGCTTCCAGCGCGCGGCTCTGGCATAGGACAACATCCTCATCGAAGGGGTCGGGCCGCTGCCTGGATAAACGTGGCAGCAATTCCTTCGAGAGATTCTCAAGTTTGTAATCGCAATACGCTTTGAACATTTGTTCGCCCCTCCGGACTGGACCGCCCTGGCCCCTACGCAACTACTATCACACGCCGCCGCCGAAAATCAATCCGCGGAGCGCCTGTATGAAACGCGCGCCTCGCGACGCGGCCAACAATAACCGGCGAGGTCCTAGACGTTTATTATGATGCACCTCAGGTGCTCCTCGAATAGCTGATTGAGCACATCGATCATTTTGAGCTTCGACAATGCGTAGTTCTCCGGGTAGAGTCCAACC
>WFSE01000078.1 GCA_015486135.1 Lentisphaeria bacterium | reverse complement strand
TGTCCAAGATGCTCTGCTTGAGTTCCGCCAATTGCTTCTCGGTCGGCACCTCGGAGAACCCTCCCGGAACCACGCGGGTGGGGTGGGTGCTACGGCCGGAAATCAGGCCCGCCCAGTCGCAACCCAGTTTCTTCATCCTGAGGGCGCGCTTGACGACATCCGGATGGGTCGCCGCCAATGGGAAGACCGACGGGGCGTCCAACAGGTCCGGAGCGACCAGGAAATAGACGTGGAGCACGTTGGAATCGAAGTTCTCGCCGTGCTTTAGGATGCGGCGGAGGAGTTTGGACTGCTCCGATATCTCTATTCCGAGAGCGTCCTCACTGGCTTTTACCGACGCCAGCGTGTGTCCGACCGAGCAGATTCCGCAGATTCTGCTGGTGATACGCGCCACCTCGGAGTAGTGCCTTCCGCGGACCATCGCCTCGAAGAATCGCGGCGCCTCCGGGACGCTCCATTCGCAACGCTCTATTTTTCCGTCCTTGGCGTTGACCGTTATGTTGCCATGTCCCTCGACACGGGTGACATGATGGACGTTGATATTCAGATTTTGGGTTCTCATTTCGCGTCACCTCTCTGGTTCGCCGTGAACATCATGCTCTTTTCTTTAGCCCACCTCTCCGGCAGACCGCCGCGTTCCTGGAGGACTTTGACCATCGACTCCTCGTTAGGCTCGTCGACGAGTCCCCTGCAGGCCTCGCACGGGATGCCGTCCGCGGGGCATGGAGCGCCACAACCGGCCTTCGCTATCGGGCCTAGGCAATGGTCGCCGTCGGCATAGCGGCAAACGGTTTCGCGGAGTTTGCACTCGACGCATACCGGATAGCTCGGGGTGTAGACCTTCGTGGTGCCGTGGACCAGCTGTGTGACGACTCGTATGAATTCGTCGCGGCTAATCGGGCATCCCGGTATCTCGTAATCCACCTTTATAGCGGCGGAGACAGGTTTCGCTTCCTGCGTGTCGAGATGGGGCATATCCTTGTCCGCGCCATAGACGCACTCTTTGTAGTCGTCCATGTCGAAGCGGTTTTTCAATGCGTTCACGCCACCCGTGACGGCGCACGCGCCGTAAGCCACGACGAGATCGCTGCGTTCGCGGATTTCCTCCAAGCGCTTCCTGTCGGCCTCGCGTGAGAAGGAGCCTTCTATGAAGGAGACGTTTATCCTCTCGGTGGTCTTCTCCGACATGGCTTCCCGGAACTCCACGGGTTCGACGTGGTCGAGAAGCTTAAGGAAGGGCTCGCCAAAGTTGGTCATCTCTATCTGGCAGCCTTCGCAACAACAAAAATCGAACCAAGCGACTTTAACCTTAGCCATTATATCGCCTCCTCAAGATCTTTTACGTCGGAGAATCTAAATACCGGGCCGTCCAGGCAAACGTATTTATCGTTGATCTGGCAGTGGCCGCATTTGCCAATACCGCATTTCATCCTCCGCTCGAGGTCCACGAAAACGTTCTTTTCCGGGATTCCGAACTTGCCGAGCGACTGTATAACGAATTTATACATCACCGGCGGACCGCAGATGATAACCTTAGTGTTGGACGAGAGCGATTCGATATCGTCGAACAGCGTTGTTATGACACCTACTTTGCCTTTCCAGGAATCGTCCGGCCTGTCGACGGTCTCGAGGTATTCGATACCCTCGGAAACCCGCCATTCGGCCAGATCCTCGTGGAAGAGCTGTTCCGAGGGGTTTCTCGACCCGAAAAAGAGGAGGAAGCGTCCGAACTCGCCCCTTTTGTCCAAGATGTATTTAATCATACTTCTTGTGGGGCAAAGTCCGATACCACCGGCGACGATAAGGACATCGTTGCCCTTGAACTCGTCGACCGGGAATCCGTTGCCCAAGGGGCCGCGGATCGTCATAATATCGCCCTGTTTCAACTCGCAGAGCGCCTTGGACACCTTGCCAACCTCGCGGATGACGATATCGAAGGTGCCGGTTTTCTCGGTCATCGTGGGCGAGCTGGCGAATCCCAAGGGAATCTCGCCGTATCCGAAACGCCCGGCTTCGAGAATTTGCCCGGGCTCGTAAACCATCGGTTTTCCATCCGCCATCCTCAAAGAGAAATGGGTCTCGGTGGCGGTCATTTTATGCGCCTCGACGACCTCCGCCTTTCTCGGGAGGAAGATGTTTTCTCCATGTTCGCAACCGCAACTCATGTCAACCCTCCAGAATTTTATTGATGATGGCCACGGGATCGGCGATGTCGGCGGTGCAGGCGCCGGAGCACCTTCCGCAACCTACACAAGCGGGGCCGCCAATCTTATCGAAGAGATAGGTCGTTTTGCGCATTACGCGGTGGCGGTAGCGTTCAGCGGACTTCTCTCTGAAATTCTCTTTGCCGCCTTGGACGGAGACCTCGGAGAACTCGCATGTCAGGCAGGCGTCCCACCTGCGGTAGCGTTTTCCGTCGGCGGCCGCCAAGCCCCACTCGTCCTGCACGTCGAAGCAATAACAGGTCGGACAGACCATATTGCAACTTCCGCAGGAGAAGCAGTCTTTCGCTTCCTGGTCCCAAATGTCCGAGGAGAACGCACCGCGGACTTTATCCTTAATAGTGTTGGAATCGGCGTTGAGTTTCTCGGGGCAGTTCTCGTCCGCCGCCTTTTTGACGGCCTCCGCCTCTTCGACCTGGGCGTCGCTAGCCGGAGAGAAATCGCCGCTAGCTATTAGCGCCTCTCCCTTGTCGGAGCGGGTTTCGGCGAGATATCCGCCGGAGATCTTCGTCAGGAGCATATCATGCCCCTGGGGTTCCAGTCCTTGGCAGACCGAGCCGAAGAAGGCCCGCTTGTAGTGCTTCTGGACGGTGGACGCGACGACCGTGGCCGCTCTGCGGTTGGCGAGATAGTTCTCATCGCGGTTGTCCATTTCGAACAACTTGTCCGTCATATCCAGCGCCTTGACATCGTGTGGATGGACTCCGAAGAGGACCAGCTCCTTGGGGGCTAGGCACGGCTCGAACGAGTCGCCATCGAAATGGATCAAATCCTGTTTCGGCGGGAAAAACACCTTCTTCGGGGGAAGAATCGTGGTGTCGTAGTCGAGCCGTAAATCATCGGCCGACTCCAACTCGGCGAATGCGAACTGCTCGCGTTTCGCCACCGGCGCGACGACGGGAGTTTTAGCCATGAGGGCCTCAACGAATCCCCTCATGCCCGCGTCGGGAAGGAAGTAGTTTGCCATGTCGGGTCACCTTGTTGTTTGGGATGATACAACGCACCGAACTTGTGTTCTGCGGCGGATGGCCTCCGCCACGCCCCCAACGACCGACTCGCTTTTCCCAAAAACAAGCGCGGCACCGGGGAGCGCAAACTAATACCGATAAGACAAATTAACAAGTTCGTGTTACGAAAAAAAAAATCATATGTCAAACTGGTTTCCAGTGCGGGTTTTCAAAAAATTCTAAAATCCGACAATATGAGGCTTGCAGCCCGCGGAATTCTGGAAATCTAATTGACGGAACCACATCGTATTTCCGTCCTGAGTCCTGCGTCGCATCCCCCCGTCCACTCAACAACCAACAACCAAGCCCCCACTACATGCCGATTCCGCAAGGGAAAAACCATCCGTGTTTATTCGTATCTATTTCGGGGTTCTATCTTCCCCACCACCGACCCACCGCTTACCGCTTACCGTCCCATCCGCCTTCGCCAAGGCTCCGGCGTGACAAGCGGACTCACGGATTCACGGATTCACGGACTCACGGACTCACGGATTCACCGAGCCCTATTTCCCGGTGCTGCCAAAGCCGCCCTCCCCTCTTGTGGAGTCGGAGAGTTCGTCCACCACGGCGATTTCCACGGCTGGCAGTTTGGCGATTACCATTTGAGCGATTCTGTCGCCTCGTTTGACCGCGTAGGGCTCTATCCCGGCGTTTAACATTATGACTCTTACTTCGCCCCGGTATCCGGCGTCTATAGTGCCTGGGGAGTTCAGAACGGTAATCGCGTGTTTCGCGGCCAAGCCGCTACGCGGTCGGACCTGCGCTTCATAGCCCGTCGGCAGTTCCATAAAGACTCCCGTTGGTACCAAAGCCGGCTTGCCGGGAGGCATCTCCACGTCTTCGCGCGCTTTAAGGTCGTAAGCGGCGTCATCGGCGTGCGCCTTGGCCGGCACCAAGTCCTCGCATCCATCCAGCATTTTCACTTTCACCACGGTCTTTTCCACTGCGTTTTTCCTTTCCGAGCGCAAACCGCTCATTTTTGAGCCGAAAATATGATTTCTTTCTTCCATTTTTTCCCTGGAAGCCTAAAGAGGCACAGATTGCCCCGCGAATCGAGTACCAAGTATTTACCCGAGCGGGGTAGGAACGAGATAAGTACAGGCGATCCGGAGGTGTGCGGTTTGACTTTTCCCGGATCGAAATGCGAGACTTCCTTCATGGTGTTGGTATTGATGATGGATATCCGTTTGTTTTTGTATTCCTCGACGACCAGGAGTTTCTTTTTGGACAGGTATTCCAGATTTCTCCCCGACATCATCCGGAGCTTTTCTGCCTTTCCCGCCGCGACAACGTAGCATGGCTTCATATAAGCCAGTGCCGCCATTTTGGAGGAGTCGCCCATGAACACGAAAGCGGTTGGCGGCACGCCAAGAGGCGATTCGATTTCCGAAAGTTTGGCGCGGTCCGATATTTTGACCAGCTCGATTAAATCCGGCCCCGCTAAAGCCACCAACTTGCCGTCAGGAGACAACGCTAGCAAGCCGCGGCGTTGCGAGCATTCCAGAAATTTCGGGGGATTGCCCAACGCGCCCGAGTCGAACTCCAAAATATGGATTTTAGGGCTGTTGAGATTCACATACACGCTCGCGCCATCGGGGGACGCCACCATGGAGTCCAACGGGGCGGAGATATCGCTGGACACGCCGACGATCTCGCCGGACGCCAAATCCACTTTATGCAACTTTCCCCTGCCGCCAGGAAGGCCCTCCCATAAAACCGCCGAACCGGTTTTCCCCAAAAAAACCAGTTTGGATATAGTCTTTTCCGGGAAAGCGAGTATCGACAGGATACGCATCGAATCGGTTCCAATCAAAACGAGTAGCGTCGTTTCGCTTCCTTTGCCTGTTCTAACATTCTCGAGTATTCCCAAGACGCTTTTGTCCGCGGAAATCGCGGCGGACGGGATTCTTACTCCCCCCTTTCCGGTGTAATCCCATCTGGGGAGCCAGGAATAGCGTTCCTTTTTGTCCAATGCCGCCGCGAGGGATCTGCGCGGCGCCTTAATGTTTCGGTAGGCGTCGTTGTGGAACTTGTCCGCGGCCAACGGCCCTTTGTCGAAAAGCTTAACGGCATCTTTCGGGGCGCTTTCTGTTTTGCCCCCGGTTTTTTCCAGTTTATACGTGGTCTTCTCAAAGGCCTTGCTGAATGTGTCGGAATCGACGACGTCTTTGTCGTGGTCGGCGGCGGCGGTGTCCCGCGCCACGGTGGTGGCCGCGGTGTTTTTTTTGACTGGCCGTGGCGTTTTTTTCTTATTTTCACCACACGATGTGGCGGAAATCAACGCTATGGTCAGCAACAGGGTACAGGCAATCCGAATCCGCATGGTGCTTTCTCCTATGACAATTTTCTCTCTTTAATCCCGAATATACGCCCGAGAGCGTTTCGGGGCAAGTTTTTCAGCCGATGAAGAAAGAGATCGACACCACGGTGAAAATGGAGGAGATGAAGGTGGCGAAGACGAGAACGGAGGCTAGCTCGCCGTCGCAAGCGTAACGTTTCGCGAAAACCGCGGAAAGGGCGGCTGAGGGCATGGCCGCCTCGATGACAACCAGACCTCGGAAATCGTCGCTAAAGTGCATGATATCGGCCAACAATCCCGCCGACACGGGTTGGAGGACGAGTTTGACGCCGCACGCCAGTATGACGACCGGCAGCGCTTTCCTCAGATCGTGGAATTTGAGCATTATGCCGATAGTCATAGTGACCATGAGAGTGTTGGCGTTGGCGATGGTTTCCAGAATCTTGGACGCTAGTTTCCACATTTGCGACTCTTTTGGCACGCCGATGAGGGAGACGACGATTCCCGAGATCAACGCGATGAATATGGGAGATCGAAAAAAGACCAGCGCCGGTTTCATCGCATCCCTCCAAGTGGAGTTGTTGGCGCCGAAACGCATGGCTATAGCCACACCGACGGTGAAAATGAGCAACCCCACGCCGAATTCGCTGATCATGGCGGCCTCGGCGATTGCCCTTGTGTCGCCTTGGAAAAGGTCTTTTATCACGGCGTATCCCAAAAAGGCCGAGCTACCGAACATCGACGCCAATATTAGCGCCCCTAGTTGCGGTCTCGAGAGCCTGAGAGCCCTTCCCACTCCCCATGCGGCGAATCCCGATACGACTTCGGCCACGACTAGGACGGCCGGCGGGAGCAATTGTCCGAAACGCACCGGATGCTGCGAAACGGCCAGAAATATCAAGGCGGGCAACGTGACATCCGTGACTATTCGAGCGAAAATAGGACCGTATTCCTCTTTGAGCACCCCGATCCGACGCAGAAACGTTCCAAGGAGGATCATCGCAACCAGTATCGCGATGGACTGCGCTAGAACTTCGTTGAAGGCCATGTTTACCGGCATGATGAGAACGCCCTATTTAGTTAGAACTCGGACGGGAGGCGGCCCCGAAGATCGTTTCGTCTTCGCGGGAGAATATTTTTCCAGGAGGGCCTTCATCCCCGGAGAGAGCTTGGATCGGTTCAAATCCAGCACGGTCCATCCTTTTCCCGCGCGTGCGTGGATGTCGGCTCCCCCGGCTATAAGCTTTTTCGCCAGCTCCAAGTTGTTCGACATTACGGCCAGCATCAAAGGAGTGATACCGCCGCGTGTCGGCTTGTTGGGGTTGGCGCCGCGCTTGAGCAGTTTCTCCGCTGTTTTAGTTTTGCGCAAGGCGATCGCTCCGGAGAGAGGCGTGTTCCCCTCGCGGTCCGCGTGATTGGGATCCGCCTTGTGGTCAAGAAAAAAATCGATTATTGGGTCGCCATCGGGAAAGTGCCAAATGGCGAACATTAGCGGGGATATCCCTTTTGAATTTGCTTGATTCACTTTGGCGCCTTTGCCAACAAGAGCCTTCACCATTTCGGCGTTGCCGGACTTCACGACCTCCACCAAAACCGTGGTGACTATCCTCGTCCGCTTCTTGGTCTTCGGATTAAAAAGCACCGCCGCGCATTTGGCGTTGGGGTTGGCGCCCTCCTCCAGTAGTTTGGCGAACCCCTCCAAATCGTTGTTTCTACACGCGGCCATCAACTCGGTTGCGTATCCGTCGCCACGATGACAGGCGGCGGAAAGCATATCCGCCAAAGCCCCCGTCTCGGCAAAAAGTTTTTCCGCCGCCATGTATTCGCCCCGATTGAAGCACTGGACCGCCAAAATCAGATTTTTCTCCTCGTTTCTCAATTCCGCCTTCTCCACCTTGAACGGAACCACCAATTCGCTGATTTTAACCGGCACCACCATGGTGACATTGCCCTTGTCTATTTTTATCTTCAGAACACCGCCTTTAACCTCCCGCAAAATACCGGCTCGCAATCCCGCGTCCGTAGGCACCACAACCCGCTGGCCTATATCCGCCTTGAACTTCTCCTCCACAAGCGCGTCTATTGACAAAAGCCGCTCAAGCGTCGCCTTCAGCGCTCGGCTGGATTCGGAATCGGGAGTGGCGCCAATAGTGTCCAAGGCTTTTTTGAATTTCCCCCGAACAACAAGATCAGCGACTCCCAGTGGCTTCGGACGAGCTCCACGCGTCGCGAAAGGCGCGACAACCACCAAAACCCACAATAAAAGCGCGATTCCAATCTTCATTTTCCCTCCTTTCCGAGTTGCGGCGCGCGGGAGCTGATACCCTCTCCAACCACGCGTAGCGGCCTGAACGCCCTTCGGTCGTGGTTGTCGGCGCCAAACCTGTTGTCCGCGTATATATGGGTCGGAAAAAGCTGGAGGCAGTTTGAACCGTCACCAGCCCTTCGGCAAATCCTTGCAACCTGCCCCAATATGGTGTCCCCGGGGGACAATCCACCGTCTTTAAATTCACTTACCGGTATGTCGAACCGCAAAAGAAATCCATCGGGCGTTCTGGATACTGTAAGTTTAGAGTCGGAATTTCCCGAAAGAAGTCGCCCGGCCCTCGGACTGGTAAGTTTTTCATATCGAGCGGCCTCACTGGAGCCGGAAACCGAAAGAACGTATCGCCAATAGGTCTTGGAAGAAAAACCAGCCGTCAGAAATATCTCCACGCTATCGCCGTCCTCGGCCGAATCCACTTGCCCCGAAACCGAACCTCCGGAAGACTTGTCGAACAACATACACGAAATACGGAGAATCTTTCCGTCCGTAACCGCCCGGACTACCGTTCGCTCGCCCGACCAGCCCGTCCCTTCGTACAGTCTCAGTGGAGGGAAAGGCGGAGCTTCGGATATGGCTCTGTCCAAATCCGGCGCGAAGAGAATCGACGGCGTCACGGTATATGGAAGCAGCGTAACCCGAGGATGCGCGTCCAGGTAAGCCTGCTGGCTGCTTTTCGAGTCAACCCGCCACCGTCGCCTCTCCTTGTATGTCCAAGTGGTGCGGGTGTTTTCCGTTCCGGGTAACGAGGGTACCAACGAAGCGTCGCGTTTCAATGCCGACGCTGGAAGTTCCCCCGATTTAACCAGCACGTTGGTGCCAAGGTCGCTAATCTCGCCATGGAAAAAGGCGAACAACGCCACAAACGCTATGAACGCGATGACGGCCCGCTCCCAAAAAGGAATTCTTTCAAATAATCGCATAACCGGTAACTTGCCTCGTCGCGGTCGTATTTTCAAATAACCGCGGCTCAAACGCGCTTCGCGCGGTTTTATCCCTCGCAGAGAAGCAAAGAACGCAGAGATAATCTTTTCTTCCACACAAACATGCCGGTTCCGCAACGCGGAAGCGACATCTTCGTGCCCTCTGTGATCTCTGTGGTTGAATAAATCTTAAAATACGGACCTGAAGTCTACAACGTT
>WFSE01000077.1 GCA_015486135.1 Lentisphaeria bacterium | reverse complement strand
CACGCCACCAATGGAAACTCCGCCGCGCTTCTCGCACCACATTTGGAACATTCAACGACCGCGGGCTCCTCTTCGAAGACAAACTCCGCCCCCGACAATACCGTATTCTCGGCCGCGAACGGCAAGGCGAACGACAACGACTCCTTGTCCACGCCCGACAATTCGCCGATGACAAGCGTCAAACGCACCACGCACATTATCCCCTCGGACACCGCTATCGCGGAAACCTCGCGCATTATCGACTCGGCTATCGCCAACTCGTGCATGCCATCAATCCCAATGAACGCACCAACAGCCCGCTCACGAGGAGAAAGCCGTCCCCTCAATCACCTTGCCGACAACGTCTGCGGAATCGGCGCCCTCAGCGTGACCATCGTAATTCAAAATCATCCTGTGCTGCAACACCTCCACCGCGAAATGCGCGACATCCTCGCGGGCGACGTGCGCCCTCCCTTCCGACAACGCCCGAACACGGGAAGCCATCACCAGCGCCTGCACCGCTCTAGGACTAGCGCCCCACCGTACAAAACGCTTCACCTGCTCCGGAGCCAGTTCGGACTCAGGATGCGTCGCCACAACCAAACGCGACGCATATTCAAGAACATGGTCCGCAACCACTACTTTGCCAAGAATCCGCCTCAACGACAATATTTTCTCCGAGTCGAATATCTTCTCCACAGACACCTCCTCACGAAGAATCGTCCGAGTAACAATCTCGTTCAACTCGTCAAGGGAAGGAAAAGGCACTTTAATCTTGAACATGAAACGGTCCAACTGCGCCTCGGGCAACGGATACGTGCCCTCCTGCTCCAAGGGATTCTCGGTCGCCATCACAAAATAAGGTTGCTTCATGTGGTGGGTCACCCCTCCCGTGGTCACCGACCCCTCCTGCATCGTCTCCAAAAGAGCGGACTGCGTCTTTGGCGTCGCCCTGTTTATCTCGTCCGCCAACAACAACTGGGTGAAAATCGGCCCGCGCTTGAACTCGATGCGATGTGAACCGTCGGACGCGGTCATTATCATGTTCGTCCCGATTATGTCGGCAGGCATAAGGTCGGGAGTAAACTGCACCCGATTGAAATCCAAATCCAACACCCGGGACAAGGTTTTCACCAACTCCGTCTTCCCCAAGCCTGGAACCCCCTCCAAAAGAATATTCCCGCCGCACATTAAAGCCGTTAGAACACCCTCGACAACGCGGTCCTGCCCTACGATAACCTTCCCAACCTCACCTCGTATTCGGGCGAAGTCAACCCGGAACGCCTCGCCCTCCGCCCTCATCTCTTTCTCGCTCATAGTCTTTTCGGACATCTCTCCACCGTCCTTTCACAAGTGCCTCAAGTCCGTCACGGGACCAGCGTACAGGCATCGAAATCGCCTGGAACGGACCATCGCGAAATCCGCCGCGCCAAACACCCCGCGCGCCATACCTCATATTCCAGTCTCCGACAACGGCCAAAGACAAAAATCCAGCCACGGGGTATTATAGCACGCTATCGTCCCCTCGCCAAGAAACCACCGACATCCCGCCCCCCCCTGAACAAACGACACGACACTCTAGGCAACTTGTTTTTCCCGAAAAGGCAATTAGATTCCACTCGGTTCTAACTGAGTTGTCACCCGCTCGCTCCAATGGAGATGGGGATACCGCGGGGACATAAAACAAGTCCGAACGCCCTTGGCTGACCGGCGAACCAGGTTATGGAATACATTGTTCTAGGAAAGGACGGCAAAGAATACGGCCCGGTGGATGGGGAAACCTTGAGAAAATGGGTTGAGCATGGACGGGTCCAACACGACTCAAAGGTTCGCAACGCCCTCGTGCGCAAGTGGAACAACGCCGGCGACATCGATATTCTCCAGGAATCCTTCGCCGTACAGGAAGTGGTAGCCGAACAGGAAGTGCGCCAAAGTTTTTTGGGTAGCTTGCTTGGAGGTGGGAAAACCATTGAAAAACCTGCGACCCCACAAGAAAAATCAACCGCTTTCAAGTATCGTTACGTTCCGGACCCGGTAGGTCCAAAATTAAGAATCTTCTCAGCCCTCACCGACATGCTCGTGGTCGGCTTGTTCGGAATAGTTATTTTCATCTTTATGAACATCTCCGCCGGAACCTTGGCGCTCGGGGAATTCTCAACCGGCTGGGAATCCGAAACCGAAAACGTCGACAACACCACTCCAGCGGATAGTGCGGATAGTGCGGATAGTGCGGATAGCGCGGACGCAGCCAAGACGGATGACAAGGCCAACGCCGCGCCAACGGACACCGCCAAAGCTACAGAGGATATGGCGGACGATGTCGACTCCGTGGACAATAGCGGGGCGGACACCGAGCCGGAAACCCCGGCGTGGGAACTGGTTCCCCCCGAAAACATCCAAAGACTCAATGCGATCTTCCCTAAATATTTTCTCCTTTTCGCAATCGGAACGTTACTCTACCTCGGAGTAGGCTTGGGTCTGTTCGCGCAAACCGTGGGAATGTGGTATTGGGGTATTTTCCTCGTCAGGGAAGACGACGGAGAAGCGTATCCGGCGCGGGCTTTCGCTTTCGCCCTGGCAATGCTCCTGATGGGATTCGTATCGCCCTTGGTAACATTGATCAATCCTAAGAAGCGGTCAATACACGAATATCTCACTGGAACCAGACTAATCAAAGTCTCAGCAAAACCCAAATAGAGCTTGATCGTAAAATCAAAAACATATTGGAGCCCCCTCCTAGCCCAAGCGAGGACGCTTCAAAAACATTGAACCCGACACCAGTGAAAACATGCTTACCTCCCTCCGAAAACAAGATCGGTGGCGCTATGAATAAAAAAAACGAACAGAATTTCCTCTTTCATACGGACCAGTCATGGACGTGCCTAGGGTGCGGCGAATGCTGCGGAATGTGGGACATCCCGGTCACAAAGAAGGAGAAAGAGAGAATAGAGTCGCTGGACGTTCCCGGATTCGACTTCGAAAACGAAACATTCTTCACGCCAGACCCGAAAAGCCCGGGTATATTTCTAATCAAGAAAAAAAACGGAAAATGCGCCTTCCTAGATGACGACGACGGCCTCTGCGCCATCCATAAAAAACACGGCGAAAACGTGAAAGCCCTGGCGTGCAGACTATACCCATTCCACCTCCTGCACTGGAAAGACGGGAAAATCTCCGTCTCCTTCCGCTTCGACTGCAAAGCGGTCTCCAGAAACTCGGGACGCTCCATAACCCAACAAACCCGCCAAATGCGCAACTTCTCTAAAGAACTCGAACGCGGCCTCAAATCCAACGCTAAATACAACAAAAAAACAAAATCCTCCCTTCGTGACCTGAGAATGATAGCGGACACCTACAAGGAAATCATGCTGGACGAAAACTCATCCCTGGCGGCAAAACTCCATTATGCGGCCAGCCTGCTCGAATTCCACTCCTCACGCGCAAACTCCTCTTTTGTCGTTAACGTCGACAATACGTTCAAAAGTGACACCATGACATATTTAAAGGAAAACAGCCCGCTATTCGAAATCACCATCTTGGCCGCCCCCCAACCCGACAAACTCCAAAACGCCGTCTTCAACTACATCCTAACCGGCTACGTCAGAGTGGATGAAACGGAAGTGGGAAAATCGGTGCTGAAACGATTCCCCAGAGCTAAATTGATTCTCTCCATTATCGCAGGAGGAGGATCCCTCGCAAGCATCAACCCAAAATGCCCGGACACATCGGGACAATACCCACTGGAAACCCTCTCCGCCTCCACAATACCGCCAGAATGGGAACACTTGATGACAAGACATGCCGCCGCGCACTTGGCATCTCTCCATATGTGCGGTTCCCCGGGATTAAACCTCTCTTTCGAGGAAGGCATGCGGCATCTGCTACTTATGCAACCAATAACATTGGCGATAGCCGCCATGATATTGAGTGGCCCGCAGAAACAGGACTCCATGACACCGGAATTGGCCGTCGCCGACGCCATCAGAATAACCGACCATACCTTCTATCGCTCCCCGTTCTTCTCGATGAAACACGTTAAAACCATGATCAAGTGGATGACTGGCCCCAATGTCTTCCCATCCATCCTTCGGGGATTAATGAATCCCAACAAACAAACCACTCCCAACAAGAAAAAAACACCTCGTAACTAAGGCTTGCTGAAAAAGTCGGAAACGTGGCGATCCTCCGTCGCCCTCCGGGCTATGGAGGGCTTGTGATTCCTCCTTCGCCAAGGCTGCGGCGGGGCATGCGGGCGACGAGTGCGCTAAAAGTCCTTCCGCAAAGTCCGAGGACTCGCAGCGCGAACAGAAGGATATAGGTATACTCCTAGGTAAAGTCAAGGTGATCAGCGGTGCGTTTCCAGCTTTCGCGGAATTGGCAAGTGCCTCAAATCGCTAGCCGACTCCAAGGCTTTTGGGAGATTCGCTCCCAAAACCTTGGAGATGACACAGCCAAAAAGAAACTTAACCCTATGAAAATAAAGCACGTGCCAACTATTCAGCAGGCCCTGACTACACCGACAATCCCCCTCGCGCCGTTCTCCCTCCCTGTTCCCCCCACCAACAAATTGAAAAATTTTTCGATCAGTTAAACTTCAAGGAAATCTTGGACTTGACACCACGGAAAAAATGCTTAACCTAATTAGGGTTTACTGAAAAAGTCGAGAATGGGTTAGTGGCTAGGTGATGAGCCGACGGTGTGCTTTGCACTCCGAGGTGAAATTAACGCCGCCAATCCTTCCGCAAAGCCCGGAGGGTTCGCAAGCGAACGGACTATTCGCACCTTTGGAACGGGGAGTCTGGCCCCTTGTCATTGGTTCAGTGAGCCCAGGGCCCGCAGACATCCGACAACATCAGGTGATAATATGGTTGAACGTTCAGTAACAGTGAAAAACGACGACGGCATACATTGCCGTCCATCAAGCGAGATAATAGCTACCGCCAACCAATTCTCGGATTGCGCCCTCCGTATTTCCACCCCAAAAGGCGAGTCGGATCTCTCGAGTATCATGTCGTTAATTGTGCTGGGACTGGCGAAAGGCGACTCCGTCACGGTCAGAGCGGAAGGCCCGAGGGAAGCCGAGGCTTGCGAAAAAATAGCATCCTTGTTCGAATTCAATTTTGACTTTCCCGACGCGAACCAATAAGTTTGGGGTTTCCCGAGATGGCCGCGGAACGAGCCGATTCTTCCGCTATGCCCGCGGAAGTTGTAGACGCACATGAAAGGACGCACCGCGATTCTAACGGCCAACAGTCTATTTTCACGAAACTACACAAGCACGAAAAAATGAACGGAAAAATTCGTCAACTTCAAGTTTTTTCAGCGTGGCAACCTGAACGTCAGGGAGCTTGCGCCACACATGAAAGGTCCCACTCATGAATAGCGGCGACACCGTCAGCATCGAAACTCCCCGGCATAAAAACCGGCGGCGCATGTCGAACATAATAATCCTGCTGCTAGTCGCGCTTGTAGCATCGCAGTCCAGGATCAACGCGGCCCCTGCCATCAAGACTGCCTCGCTGAAAATTGGCTGGTCGTCTTCGGTGCGGCAATTCTCATGGGCAATGCTGTCGTGCGAATTGAGCAATCCAGACAGCAAATCCCGCGTCGTCAAAATCCGCCTCCTCAATCTCCTCAAAGGCTACCAAGGCATGAGGACCATCTTCGAGGACCGCGTAACCCTCCCCCCCGAAACCATTACCGCCTACCACTCGATGGTCATGCTTGAAACTAGCGATAGCTATGGGTTGGAGTTGTTCTCCGACAACACCAAAATCGGAAAATGGGATTCCATGTTAGTCCGGGTGACGACGGGCAACGAGCGCGCTATAACCATCCTCAACGACTCCCCCACAACCAACTTCGGCACATTCAACTCTATTCCGGAACTTAAAGGTGCGTTCTCGGACCTCTTCACCGCTCGAAACCCGATTCCGCAGCAAGACCTGTTGACTCGCTCCAAAATCCTCGTCATCCTCAGGCCGGATTTCGCCCACTACCAGGAAAAAACGTTTCAGGCCGTTCTCAACTACGTCCGATTGGGGGGGACGGTAATATTCGCCGATCCCCATGGCGCCATGGCCGCCTCCACAACACCGCTGGCGCAACTACTCCCCGCAACCCCACTCAAGTTCAGAAAAATATCCCGTCTCGACGCACTGGAAACCATAGCCCCGTCGTTCTCCTCGTTCAGCGCTCCCGTCGACTTCCTGGAATCAACGCCAAAACCAAATTGCGCGGTGTCGTTAGAATCAAACGGATGCCCCGTAATCGCATGGAAACGATTCGGGTTAGGGCTGGCCGGTCTCACGGCCTTCCCTCTTTCCCAAAAACTGCTAAACTCCGATAAAATCTGGAGAAAATTGCTAACCACGGTTTTCGCTAGCCAACAAATGGAAAACAATACCACGCCAGTGCTAAAGGCCCTCGATGAAATGACCGGTATCTCTTCCCCGCCAGTCTCAAAAGCAAGATCACTCGTTATCGCATACCTACTAATTCTAGCTATTCCAATGGCCCTGGGAATCTACTTCAAAAAAAATGGAATAGCATGGCTGGCAGGAGGCGCGGTGGCCGTCGTCTTCTCCATCTACATACTACGTTCAGCAGGCAACATTCGCGGAAAAGGACGGGAAAACCTCTTCGTGTCCTTCGTGGAAATCAGAATACCTGGCATGACATCCACTCCGCTAGAAGGCTATTACAGCGTCATGTCGCCACACGACCGCTCGGTAGCAATAACACTATCCAACGAGCAGGCCTTGCTTTCCGCCGTGCCCCCACCAGATAACACAACGCTGAGCATCATGAGCAAAAGCTCCGGGGGCCCCTTGATCGTCGAACGCTCGGACGGCATTCCAGCAATCCCCAACCTCAAACTAGCCATTAACGCCCCAAGGCAATTCAAGGCGAGCCTGATCTCCCCGCCTTCCCCTCTCTCAGCCACTCCACCGCCTAAACTAACACTGAAAAAAACAGGCTTGTCCCTGGAACCCTGGAGCCTTCCTAGTGGCACCTCCCCTTCGGCCGCGTTATTACTGTTGCCACACGCTGTGCTGCCTCTCAATATTGCCAACGGAAAAATATACCTTCCAACTAGAACCAGACTCCTCGGCTCCGGTGCCATAGAGCGCCCAATCAAAGAATTCCTGGAGCAGGGATGGCAACACTCAATGCCAGCGGTGGCGGTGATTGAAAACAATGACTCCCCCTCCATACTCTTTCCCGACGGCGCCATCACCCACGGTAGGAAAATCACGGTGTTTCCAGCGTCGTTCTCGGTGCCGGCAGGCGAACTGCGCTTGGATTCAACTTGGACAACCATATACCCAGGCTCTCCTTCCTCGAAACTTATCATGGAGGGAAACAGCTTCAAATCCAACCTGATCGCTAGAAGCGATGTCTCCTATTTGGTGCGATTCGACCTCCCAACGGTATTCTCGTCCCTAAAACCCACCAAAATTGTCTTGGATTTCTCATATGCCAACCAGGGAGGCAACGTGGAGATAACTCCCCTACTGGCATCGGTCGTTCAAACCTCCAACGGCCCGACAATCGTCAAAACCTGGACCGGAAAGAAATCCAGCGACGGCAAGGTGGTATTCGAAAATCTGGCGAATTTCATGTCCGCCCCAGGACAAGGCTACGTCCTACTTAAACTCTCCCTGAAAAACAGCGCATTGCCAGATACAAGCATCTCGGCAAACGCATGGTCCGTGGAAAAATTCGGACTCTCGGTGTATGGTGAGATGTCAAATATTATGGCGAAAGGATTCTCCCTATGATTAAAACTCAGGGACTAACAAAAAACTACGGTAAAAACCGCGGTGTCTTCTCTCTCGACCTCATGGTCGAACGCAATACCATATACGGATTCGTCGGCCCGAATGGAGCAGGGAAAACCACTACTATCAAAATCCTCTGCGGCCTCCTCAAACCAGACGCTGGAGAGGCGTTTATCGATGGCGTAAAAGTCGAACCCAAAAATATCGCTCGGATTAAAAAGACAATAGGATATATGCCGGACATGACCGGGGTTTATGAGCAAATGAGCGTATGGGAATTCCTCGACTTCTACGGGGCGGCATTCAAAATACCCCCTAAACAACGAAAAAAACGAATTGAAGAGGTGCTCGAAACAACCAACGCTATGGATATGATCGATTATCAAATGACTTCCCTGTCCCGCGGAATGAGACAACGTATCGCATTGGCTAAAACCATCATACACGACCCTTCCGTTATCATTCTAGACGAACCCGCCGGAGGCCTAGACCCCAAAGCCAGAATCGAGATGAGGGAAACGATAAAACACTTGAGGAATCTCGGAAAAACCGTGTTGCTCTCAAGTCATATTCTCCCGGAGCTAGCGTCTATATGCGACACGGTCGGAATCATTTTCAAAGGCAAACTGCTGGCGCAAGGTTCCGTGCAAGACATCAGCCACCAATTACAAGAACATCTCGTCATCGAAATGACAACGGACTCGGACTCCAGCGAGGCGGCCGCGCTTCTGGCTAGAATTGATGGAGTGGATAATATTACCCCAGTAGACAACTCGCAAATCCGATTCGCCTTCAACGGAACCAGAGAGCAAATCAGCTCACTCCTCTCCGTCTTGATTCAAAACGGAATACATGTTCGCTGGTTCAAGGAAGACGAAGCCAACCTCGAAAATGTATTCATGGATATCACGGGGCAATCCAACAATTGACAGTATGGACGACGACAAAACAACACCCGAAAAACACGCCACCAGTATGGATGCTGGACACAGACGCCGGCTCCGAGATAGATTCGCAAAAACCCCGAGCAGCTTGGAAGACTACGAGACTTTGGAACTACTCCTCACATACGCCATCCCAAGAAAAGACTGCAAACCTTTGGCAAAAAAACTCCTCGCGCAATTCGGCGACATGGATAATGCGCTGGATGCCGCTCCGGAAGAACTTCTGAATTTGGACGGTGCTGGGAAAAACACTGCCATCCTTTTCGCCCTCTTGAACGAAATAACCGCTAGACGCGAAGCCGCGCGCCTGCGGTCCAACAACAAAGGTAAAATCTCCTCCCCCGAAGATGTCGCGGCTTTCGCGCAAGCAAAACTGGGGGGAAGAAAGGACGAGGCTTTCCTCGTAGTGTACCTTAATTCCAAAAATAAAATCCTGGGATTCGAAATAGAGCAGGAAGGCACTGTTAACCAAGCGGTAGTCTATCCTAGAAAAATCATAGAAGGCGCACTCCGACTTGGAGCCTCGGGATTGATTATTGTCCACAACCACCCTAGTGGCGAAACCGAACCATCCTCTCACGATATCCACCTCACCGGAGAAATAGCTAAGGCCGCCGAACCAATGGACATAACCCTCCTAGACCATCTCGTCGTAGGCAGAAAAGAGTTCTTCAGCTTCAAGGCGGAAGGCCTCCTAAGATGACCAATTCATCCCTAGACGGCCAAGCTCCCATCCCCCCCTTGACGATGATATGGATCATGTCGCTCGTCACAGGATGGGCCATAAATTCCGTCATTGCCGGATTCGTCACCGCGGATATGGGAATATTTCAAGCGGCATTCACTAGATTCGCTCCAACCTTCCTAATCGTAGCGGCGTTTGTCCTATCCCGAGGCGGAGGTTTGCGCCTCCCCCCCAGGGGAATCGCTGCCGCGGCGGCTCTGGCACTGGCGTCTTTCACTCAAATAACCCTTTTCCACTGGGGCTCGCAACACACAACTGGAGGCCGCGTAACACTCTTCCTATTCTCGTACCCCCTTATCGTCCCGTTCACTTCACATCTGCTGGTAAAAGGAGAACGCCTCTCCAGACAGACTGTCGTCGGAGCCACCGTAGCCTTCGCAGGAGTCTCTATCGCTTTACGGTCGAGCTTGGATTTCTCTCCAAACCGCTTCGCAGGGGATATGGTAGAACTCGCCAGTAGCGTAACCCTCGCAATCATGGTCGCTCTCATGAAACGATTCATTGCCATTTTCGACAAATGGAAACTCCTATTCTGGCAAATCCTTATATGCGTGGCGCTATATGGACTCTCAACGCTGTTATTCGAATCCCCGTCCTTACAGGGCATCTCGAAAAAAACCTGGGCCGCACTCGCTTTCCAAATTGTCGTTGTCGGAGGATGGTGCTTCATCTCCTACCAAAAAATACTTGAAACTCATCCGGCGTCTAAAGTCTCGGTCTTCTTCCTAGCAACTCCACTTCTCGGTATGATCGCAGGAGAAATTCTCAGGGACGAACCATTCGAATGGCCCCTCCTCGCAGGATGCGTGTTCGTAGCCATGGGAATATGGATCGCCAATAAAAAGAACTTGCCAATTATTCAGCGGACCCTATCCTAGCCTGTTATTCCTTCCCCGCCTTTTTCTTCGCTTTGGCGGCAAGCCCGCGTAGCTCCTCGTCGAAAGGATTTCTATACATAGCCTCCCGAAACCGTTCCGCAGCCTTGGCATTGTCACCCAATTTCATCTCGACTATCCCCAATGTCTTGTGAAGATGATAATCGTTGTCGTTGATGGCAAGCAATGCCTCAAGCGCCTTTTTCTCCTTTTCCAGATCGCCATTCTCCATCAACTTGTCGACAAGCGGCTTCCACGATGGCGAAACCGTGGCAGAGGTCTCCTTTTTCTTCTTCTTGCCCAAACCGGCTTCGATCGTCAAGGTTTTCAGCGTCTTCCTAGCCTCATCAACCCGCTTTTTCCTCCGATCGGCAACACTGCTATACACCTCCGCGAGTTCCGCGTCGAGTTCCTTCACCGTCCGCCCAGTCGCCAAAGCTGCGAACTCCGCATGCTCCGCGTGTTTCGCGCAAAGACGAATCATATCGATTATCGCTTTGAATCCGTATTTCTTCGATATATGGGCGCATGCCAAATCAGATTGAAAATAGGACACTGGGACTTGCGCCAGGTAGGTCGGACGCAAGAAACCGGCGTCGAATGTCTCTAGAGAAGGCGCTTTAGCGCCATTTGCCATAGCCTCGACCATCGCCGAAGCCCAGGTTTTATGCGTATCGCTCTCCTCCCATGAACTCAGCCCCTCGGTTAGCCATCGGGTAATGGCGTAGCCGCTCATTTGCACGGTTATAACATGGGTGAATTCGTGCTCCACAATGCTCCTCCAATCAATTCCCGGCCCATTACCCAAACAGCTTTGCCTAGGCGACGGCATGAGAACCACCTGTCCGAAGCAAACACCACTGGCGCATATTCCCGGCAGTCCGATTGTTCTAGCGGAAAAGCTTTCGTGGTCGGGCATAACCTCGATAAGAATTTTCCCCCCATACTCTTCCGGTCCTTTGGGAATAAAGCCGTACTTCCGCGTCAATCGCCTGTACGAGCTTTCGAGGAGAGCCGACATCTCCGGCCACAACGCATCGACATCCTCCTTGGGAATCTTGACGACAAAATGCTCCGTCTCCAACTTGGCGAACTGATGCTTGACGAAATCCCTGTCCAGGACCTGAAGAATGTTGTAGGCGAAGATGTTGAACGGATTTAAATCAAACGACTTGGCCAGCTCGGCGTATCCACGCTTCTCCTCGCCTAGACGCACAAGGGAAGTCCCGGCAATATAGTGCCCCCTCCAATGGTACGGAGCGGTTTCAATCGCTTTCTCCGCCCATCCCACGGCCTCCGCGGGCCGGTTCCTAGTCTGGGCCAAATCGGCCAACGTGTTGAAAACCAATGGCGAGGCGGAATTTATCTCTTTGGCCTTGGCGATCCATTCGTCCCTCCCCTTGGCATCGCCAAGCGTATCGCTCAAGGCGGCGCGCAATGCGATAATGTCGGGATCCTTCGGATTTACCTTCCCCGCCTTGTCGAGAAACTGTTCCGCGTCACGGGGTGCCGATACCACAATCCGAGCCACGGCGAGAACCGACAACGCCTCCACCTTGTTCGGATTGACATCCAATGCGCTTCTCGCGGAACGTTCCGCCGAGACGACATCCCCGTGGTACAAGGCCAACCAAGCCAGCCCCGTCAACGCATCGGTATTCTTGGAATTGATGGCCAATGCGGACTTAAAGTTGCGCTCGGCCTGATTCCAAGCAAAATTATCCATACACAATTCACCAGCGGCAACCAGTAGCTCAGCGTCTCCGGGCAAGAGCTTGATGGCCTTCTCAATTAACTGCAACGCCGACTTGGGATCCCGTCTCTTGACGGCCTCCGCCAATGCCATGAGAGCGTTAGGACTCCGCATCTTTGAATGCGGAAGATGCTCGAGATGCCGCCTCCAACGTACAATTTCCCCTCTCCTCCCGAGCGTCCCGTTAATTTCCAGCAGAAGTTTGATAGCCTTGAAATCATCGGGATTCCCAGCCAATCGAGTGTTCAGCATCTTCGCGGCAATAGCAAATTTCCCCACCGCGGCCTCGGCCTTCGCCCTAAGCACCACCAAATCCGGCAAATCCTTTCCAGCAAGAAGCTTCAGCGCCCGACCGTATTCCCCCGTCTCAAAAAAAACAGTCGACTCCAACTCTATCTTTCTACTAGAATCACCCTCTTTCCTCCCCAACTCCTCCGCAAATTTAGCCGCCTCCGCATAGTCGCCCTTTCCCAAAGCAGCCAGTCCGGCTGAGTAAATAGCGTCTGGAGTTTGAGCTCGTTCCGGAGAAGGGATGTTGGCCAGGCATAATCGCCCCGGTAAGACTATGACAAATACAAGCAACATCAACAAGAAAGCTCTCTGACATTCCGTGAAGATAAACATACTCATTCAAACCCCGGCAGAACACCCTGCTCGATTCCAGTGTCATCCGCCGTGGCGGCTCCCTCCGATTCCTCTGCGGAAATCGCACCCACCCCACCCGCCAGCCAATCGTCCAAGGGCACAACCTCGGTTCCGAATTTAGCGGCTTTCGCAAGCTTGCCCCCCACGGCGTTCGGATCGGCAGCAACAAGAAGCGACAATGACGACGTGACGGAATCGACGGGCTCGAACCCCCTCCGCCGAGCCAAATCCTCGTAATAGGAACGCTTCTCCGGCATCTTCCCGGTGAAGCATATCGTCGGACACCGGACACCGCCGCCCTCACCCTCCCGAACCACTTCCACCGCGTCAAGCAACTCGTCCAAAAGTTCGGCATCCTCCCTCAATGTCGAACTTATAGCCTCCGCCCGCTCCGGCCCCACCCCGTCTATCGCCGCCAAATCCTCCGAGGACATGCCACGCAGCTCCCCTAGCGCACGGCCCTCCAAAATCTTCTTCGCTATGTTGGCGCCAACCCCCTTTATATTCATCGCCGCCAACAATTTGTGTTCGGGAACCCGTTTCGCCTTACCAATCGATGCGAGCAGATTCGACGCCGACTTCTCCTTGAACCCCTCCAGCTTAAGTATGTCGTCCAAGGTCAGATCCAGAACGTCCCTCAATGTGCGCACCCCCAAGGTCTCCATCATCCGGCGGACGTTCGGCTCGCCCAAACCGTCTATGCCCAAACTCCTTATCGCCCCCATTAAGCGCGCCAACCGCGTCTCGGGGCACTCCGGATTCGGACAACGCAACTCCGGACCGGAACGCTCCAACTCCGCGCCGCAGGACGGGCAATTGGAGATCAAACACGAACGCCGCTCCGCCCCGGGTTTTGACGCAACTATATGCGGTATCACGTCGCCGGCGCGCTCGACCGTCACGGTATCGCCTATCATGATATCGTTGTCTATTATGTTCTGGACATTATGGAGGGAGGCCCGCCGTATCGTGGCCCCCGATATCTCCACTGGCAACAAAATCGCCACCGGGGTCAGGCAGTTCTTCCCGAAACTCCACTCCACATCCAGCAACTCCGTCTCGCGCCTAACTCCGCTGAACTTGAACGCTATCTCACCCCGCGGATGGTGCGCCGTGCTCCCCAAAGACTCCCGATACGAGTCGTCGGCCAGTTTCACCACTATCCCGTCCATCGGATAGGGCAGGCTCTCGATAAATTCCACTATTTCGGGCCATTTTTCTTTTAAATCACGCAATTTAACCCTAAACGAGACCACCCCATAGTCAACAAGCGTCAATTTTGCGCCTTGATGGACCATATCGCCTATTTCTTTCAATCCAAGTATTCCCGATACGGCATTACGTGGATTTTTATATAATTCGCCGTTTTTTTTGCGTATTTTGGAATAAATATTCTTAAAATCATCGTTTCTAATGACTATTTCCCCGCGGGAATCGCAAATCAGAGGCCCCTCGTAGTCTTTGGCTTCCAGTTCAACGAGGGGAATCTTGTCGGAAATATCCTCCCCCACGAACCCGTCGCCCCTGGTGGCGAGAACCCCGTTGGAATAATTGGCCGACACACCGTCGTATTTAGGCTGGAGGACTAGTTCCTCGTTCTCGCTCCTAGCGTGCTTCAACGCCCACTCGAACACCTCATCGAAGGAATACGCCTTATCGAGCGACAACATGGGTTTGGCGTGCCTGACTTTGCCCAGCGCCGCCGCGGCCGGGGAATGAATCTTGGACAAGACAGGATGCTTGGGGTTCACAGCCGCCAGTTTACGCACGATGGCGTCGTACTCGTCGTCGGAGATCTCCGGTGCCCCTTCCTCCCAGTAAAGACGATCATGCCTCTCCACGAGAGCCGCTAACGACTCTTCGGAAAGCCCGCCAACATCTTCGGAAACACCTCGATTTCCAGGCATTGGAGCCACCTCCGCTCATCCCGCATCATAGGACCGCTAAAAAGATAGCGCGTTTTTTTGAATTGAAAACCTGTTTACCAAGGGGCATTTTAGAGCATTAGGAGCAACGCTGTGCGGTTTTTCATGTCAAATATCTCTCCATGGCGGGCCTTACTAGGCCTAGAAAGACCTCCCAGGAAGTCGGGATGAACAACCTGTCCTTCAACACCCTCAGGAACTGAAGGCAGAATTGGGGCGGCTTGAGGGGCTTTGCCAGCAAGGGGTTGGGCGGCTTCCCAAGTTCGGCCATAAGTTGCACGTATTCCCGGATCGTTTTCCTTCTGGCATCCATCCGCGTCTCGTTGATAATACCCTCCTCCCTTTCCAATTTTGCCGAGAGTATGT
>WFSE01000076.1 GCA_015486135.1 Lentisphaeria bacterium | reverse complement strand
GCATTGGAGGATGTGCTGTTGAGGAGGACAATGTCGCTAGGGAGGCTTTGCGTGGATTCCATGCGAAAGTCGCCTCGTTGGGCTCTTGGAGGTCGCGGGTTTCGCGTGGACTGAAAAGGCTGTCGAAGGGAGTGTTCGGATGATAGAGAGAATTGAGATTGACGGCGAATTGCGGGGGATAATCATTCCCTCCGGAGCTTCCTCCTCGGGGATAGATTTCCTTACCGGTGGCGACGCGCCCTTTCAAATCGCGCTTATGGGGCACGGCAAGGGGCATGTTATCCAGCCGCACGAACATCTGCCGGCCGAGAGGCGGGTGGTGGGCACATCTGAGGCGTTGCTGATAAGACGTGGGCGCTTGAGGGTGGATTTCTACGATGCTGGACGGAAAATAGCGTGTTCCAGGGAATTGTCGGCCGGCGATGTCGCTATACTTTTTGGCGGCGCCCATGGGTTCGAAGTTTTGGACGACCTCGATATGATGGAGATAAAGCAGGGCCCGTATTTGGGAGAGCTTGACAAGGAGAAGTTTTAGAATGGCGGACACCGGGTTTATTCCAGTCAACGAGCCGCTTCTGGATGGCAATGAGAAGCGATATCTTGATGAGTGCGTTGATACTGGCTGGATCTCCTCCGTCGGACCATTCGTGAGGCGGTTCGAGGAAATGTTCGCCGGGTATGTGGGATGCCGCCACGCCGTGGCGGTGACTAATGGGACCACAGCTTTGGAGGCGTCTGTCCGAGCGTTGGGGATAGGCGAGGGCGACGAGGTTATTATTCCCTCGTTCACGATAATCTCATGCGCGGCGGCTGTGGTCAGGAATTCCGCGGTGCCGGTGGTGGTGGATTGCGATCCCGTCACGTGGAACATGGATGTCTCTAAAATCGAGGAGTGCGTCACCGAGAGGACCAAGGCTATAATGGCGGTGCATATCTACGGTTTGCCCGTTGATATGGATCCGTTGCTGGATGTCGCAAAAAGACACGGGCTGTTCGTAATTGAGGATTGCGCCCAGGCTATCGGCCTGAGATACAAAGGACGCATGTGCGGAGCGATGGGCGATATCAGCACTTTTAGCTTTTATCCCAACAAGCACGTGACCACCGGGGAGGGGGGGATGATATTGATGGACGATGATTCGCTTGCTAAACGCTGCGAAAGTTTCCGGGATTTGTGTTTCAAACCAGGCGAGCGCTTTGTTCATGATGAGCTGGGATGGAACTTGAGGATGACCAATATGCAGGCGGCATTGGGGGTGGCGCAATTGGAAAGGCTCGAGGAGCATTTGGAGCGCAAACGCCGGATAGGGCGGATTTACCAGGAGGCCCTCGGTGGTATGGAGGGACTCCAGTTGCCGCCACCCAGGATGGATTACGCCGAGAACCTCTACTGGGTGTTCGGGGTGGTGCTGGATGATTCGATGGAGATGGACGCCAAAGGCGCTATGGCGGCGCTCAGGGAGAAGGGGGTTGGCACCAGACCTTTTTTCTGGCCCATGCACGAGCAGCCCGTCCTGCGGGACATGGGGTTTTTCGAAGGGGAAAGCCTGCTAGTGTCGGAGAGGATAGCCCGTAGAGGGTTTTATCTTCCGAGCGGCTTGGGAACCCCCTTGGAGCAAATCGCCGCCGCGGCGGAAGTAGTCAAGGAGCTCTTTTAGCGGGAGTTCGTGTCGTTGGGAGAAATGAAAGTTTTTGGGAGGATCTATGAGCGAAGTTATTGCGATTGACAGATGCCGCGTGTGCGGATGCGAGGAGTTGAGGCCTGTATTGTCGCTGGGGGACTTGTACATATCGACATTCGTGGACAAGGAGGGGGAGGATGTAGGCAAGGCGCCGTTGGAATTGGTTCTGTGTGGAAATTGCTCCCTCTTGCAACTAAGGCATACCGCGCCACAGGAACTAATGTACTCGCGCCACTACTGGTACCAATCCGGTCTGAACAAGGTGATTATCGATGATCTCGCTGAAATCGCCAATGTCGCGGCGGGAATGGTTGGATTGAAATCGGGCGATATTGTTCTGGATATCGGCGCCAACGACGGGACGCTGCTACGCAATTATCCTGATGGCGTGGTCAAGGTTGGATGCGAGCCCGCGGATAATCTTGTTTCCATGCTGGAGAAGGCGGCGGACACCTCCATACATGACTTCTGGAGTTTGAATGCGTGGCGAAAGGCGATGGGGGACGCTAAGGCGAAAGTCGTTACCGCTATCGGGATGTTTTACGATATGGACGACCCCGGGAGTTTCATCGCCGACGCCGCGGCCGCGATGGATGATGATGGCGTGTTTATCGCGCAATTGATGTGCCTAAGACCGATGCTTGAGAAAAACGATGTCGGGAACATCTGCCACGAGCATTTGGAATACTACTCCTACGAGTCGTTGCGATACCTTTTCGAGAGCAATGGATTGGAGATATTCAAGGTCGAGGAGAACTCGATCAACGGTGGCAGCTACCGTATCTTTGCTAGACCGTTCAAATCCGGAAGCATGGACTATTCCGAGAAATTTTCCTGGGACGACTATATCGCTTTCCAAGAACGGATTGAAAAGAACAAGCGGGAATGCGTTGATTTCATATCCGCGGAAGTCGCGGCCGGGAAGAAAGTCTACGTGTATGGAGCGTCGACGAAAGGCAATACCATCCTTCAATATTACGGATTGAACTGCGACCTAATCGCGGGAGCGGCGGAAAAAAGTCCGGAGAAATTCGGGAAGCTGACCGTGGGGACTTGGATCCCGATTGTTCCAGAGGATGAGGCGCGCGCCCGAGCCGACTATTTCCTAGTCCTGCCTTGGGCCTTTTTCGATCTCTTCAAGCGGAAAGAGGAGAAATGGCTGTCTGATGGTGGGAAGTTTATTCTTTCAACCCCGGAATTCCGGGTGGTGGGCGCCGATGCTGATTGAGGAGGGACTTTACAAGGAGATCCTCTCCGTCATACCTGTGTTGTGCGTGGACTTGTTGGTGGAGGTGGATGGCCGGTTCCTGCTAGTGAAGCGCTCCAACGAGCCTTTGAAGGGGGAATGGTGGGTTCCAGGAGGCAGGGTGCTGAAAGGGGAGACATTGCTGGACGCCTGCGGGCGGAAGACAATGGAAGAGCTTGGTGTCGAAGTGGCGGTTTCGGGGCCCGTCGGGGTGTACGAGGATTTCTTCGACAGGAATCCTTTAGGTGTGCCTGGGGACATACACATGGTTAGCGTGGTGTTCAAGGCGGTTCCGAAATCCATGAACATAAAACTTGACGGGCAAAGCTCCGAATGGGGACTTTTCGGCGCTCCCCCTAGAAGACTGTTGGAAAATATGAGGACAATATCATGAGTGGAGAAAAGATTGGCGAACGCAGGGCGCTGGTGTTGGGCGTCACTGGGCAGGACGGCTCCTATCTGGCGGAATTGCTTTTGAAAAAGGGCTACGAGGTGCACGGTATGATACGCCGCTCCGCTACCGGAAACACCAGGAATATCCAGCACCTCATCGACGACCCGAACATTTTCGAGAAACGCTTCTTCCTTCATAAAGGCGATTTGGCGGATGTGAATTCCATATACCGCGTAATTCGCGATTCGGCGCCGATGGAGATATACAACGAGGCCGACCAGGACCACGTTTCGTGGAGCCACGCCATGCCCGCTTACTCCTACGACATAACCGGCGCCGCGGTGGGGAGGATTCTCGAGGCGATACGGCAAATCGATCCGGAGATACGCTACTTCCAACCGTGCACGTCGAACATGTTCGGCGATCCCGCGGAGACACCTCAAAACGAGAACACTAGGTTTAATCCCACCAGCCCCTACGCCATCGCCAAGACCATGGCGTATTATATTGTCAGGCACTATCGGAACACCTACGGCATCTTCGCCGTGAACGGCATTCTCTTCAATCACGAATCCCCTCGGCGTACCCCAGAGTATGTTACCAGGAAAATCACCTTGGCGGCCGCGGAAATCGCGGCGGGCAAGCGGGATAAAATCGCATTGGGAGACCTTTCGGCGGAGATAGACTGGGGCTTCGCCGGGGAGTACATGGAGGTCGCATGGATGGCGCTGAACCACCCCGAACCCGACGACTACATCATCGCCACGGGCGTCACCCATTCGGTCCGGGAGTGGTTGGACGAGGCGTTCTCCGTCGTCGGCCTAGACGCGGACAAGTATTACGTCGTGGACGAGCGGTTTATGCGTCCCTCCAAGACGGGGAGGCTGGTGGGAGATATAACGAAAATACGCTCCAAGCTGGGTTTCGACCCGAAGGTCGACTTCAAAAAACTAATCCGTATGATGGTGGAGCATGATGCCGCTTGCCTCAATGGGGGCGGGGAGGATCGCTGATAGTGGCTTCCAAACCCCGCGTTGGCGTGGTATTCCCCGATTCCCGGAAGGGCGGGGTTTTTCAATACGCCTTTGGCGTGGCGGACTCCCTGCTGCGATACGAAAGGGATTCGTTCGATTTCGCCATCGTGCACGAGGGGCCGTCGCCGCCTTCGTTGAAGACCGACGCCGCGGATGGGGCTCCGAATATCGCAGTCCCGGCGATCTCAGCGTCCAAGGCGGGAAAAGCTTTGCACGCCGTCTCTCTGATGCTGGGACTGTCTCAGGGACGACTGGACGTGATGGACGCCGCCTTGGAATGTTCGGGAATCCATATCGATATTTTGATAATGCCGACGCCACTGTTCTTCACGGTACCCTACAAAACGCCATACGTGGTTTCACTGCCTGATTTCAACGACAAGTACTTTCCCGACTTTCCCGAGTATTCCTGGCGCACCAAGCTCGCCCGGGATGTCGTGTTCCGGCATTACGGCGCCAACGCCAGAATGGTGGTGGCCGATTCCGAGACCACCGTCGTCGACCTGAAGCGGTTCGCCGGAGTCCCTCCGGAAAAGACGTCGGTCATCCCCTATATCCCGCCAGCGTACATCTACGACTACAAAAATATGCCATTGGACGAGGCTGCGGAAATCGCGCGGCGTTTCGATCTCCCAAAGGATTTTTTGGTCTATCCAGCGCAGTTCTGGTATCAGAAAAACCATTTCCGGCTGGTCAGGGCGTTGCGTCGGATACGGGATGTGCATGGGGATGAGGTGCGTCTGGTTCTGGCAGGGAATTGCGCGGGATCCCCGATATACGACGCTGTGGCCGCGGAGTTGCGGCGTCTCCTGAAGGAGCTAGACATTGAGCGTCAAGTCCATATCGTCGGGTATGTCGACGAGAAAGAGGCGGTGGCGTTGTACAGGCTTTCCCGCGGTTTGGTTAGTCCCGCTTTGCAGGTGCCCACCACGATTCCTCCCTTGGAGGCCATGTTATTGGGGGTGCCGGTGGCGACTGTCGATCTCCCGGAGATACCAAAACAGGTGGATGGCGCCGGGCTCTTTTTCGACCCTTTGGACATCGAGGATATGGCGGAGAAAATATGGATGATTTGGAGTGATGCCGAATTGAGGCGGGAGCTTGTGGAGCGCGGGCTTGCCAGAGCCGGGAAATTGTCCCGTTCCGATTACGCCGCCCAATGGGCGGAGGTGTTGAAAAAGGCGCTGGATGAGTGAATGGTGTTGTCGCGCGTGTTGGGGTTTTAGCGGAAATATGAATACGAGGAGATTGTGGTATGGATAAGTACCGGTCGTTGGGCGCGTTTTTCGCGCAATCGTCGTTTTGGGAATTCGCCCTGAATATGTTTTTAACAGCGCTTCTGGCGGCGCTTTTGGGGCGTTTGTACGTGCGTTACGGGCGTTCGTTGTCGAACAGGCGCGCGATGGCCCGCAATTTCGTTCTTTTGGCGATGACCACGATGTTGGTTATCACGATAGTTCGTTCCTCTTTGGCTTTGTCCTTGGGGTTGATTGGCGCTTTGTCCATCGTTAGGTTCCGGTCGGCGGTCAAGGAGCCCGAGGAGTTGGTGTATTTGTTTTTGGCGATCGCCATCGGGCTTGGCCTTGGGGCGGGGCAACGGTTGGTTGTGCTTGTCGCCTTTCTGGTCATCGCCATTGTTGTGGTCGCCCGAGCCATATTGAGCTCTTTGGATCGGGATGATGTGGAGAGTGGCGGAGGGTATCTCGCATTGAGCTCGAGCAGTCCCGGGGATATATACATGGAAAATATCTACGACGCTTTGGACGACGCGGGGGTGGAGTGGAAAGTGAGAAGAATCGACAACACGCCCGACTCTCTCGAAGTGGTATTTAGGACGGGGCCGGTGCCCGACGGGGTGTTTGATAGTTTGATGAGGGATTTAAGAAAACTGGATAAAAACGTCAAGATAAGCTTTATGGAGCACTTGGACGGTATTGGCGCTTGAGCGTGTCTGAGGGAAAAAAAGAAATGAGGAAGGACGCGAGCGGACGGCGTCGTCGGCGCCGGCGTTCCCGCTGGCTGACGGCATTGGTCGCCGCGGCGATTGTGCTGGCGCTTCCCGCTTTGCTTGTTTCGGGAATTGTTCTGTATTTTGGCGGGGTGGTACCGGCTAAGAACTATTTTATTACGAATTACCACGACGAGTATTTGCGGTTCAAGAAGTGGGTTATGGAAAGCGATGTCGAACTGGATTCCGCCGCGTCCGATTTGCGGTTGCCTGTTTTTGATCTTGCTTTGTCCAGGTCCGATGTCGCGCATTTCGCGGATATTTACAGTAAATTCGAGGATCCTCGATTCGGTGACGCGTATTACGCGGCCCATAACCGCTGGCGTTCCGCCAAGATGCGCTTCGATGGCGTCAAATGGAAAATCAAGATAAAATCCCATGGCAAATCCCCCAACGACCACCGAAATGGACGTTTTATTTCATACGGCGTGAAAATGCCAAGGGGGCGGTGCGTCTATAACGCTCATAGATTTGAATTCATAATTCGAGAACGTGTCTTGCCTGAGAGGTTGAGGACTTTTATCTTAGCGAAAAAGCTTGGACTGCTATTCCAGCCTGAACGTCTAGTTCGCTTGAACATCAACGGCGCGGGAAAGCTTTATTACTTCGAGCATCGTTTGGACGACGCGTATTTGGAGGTGCTAGGTCGATCGAGCTATCGGATTTTCACCGATGACAACGACTTTAGCATGGTTTACGCGGATCGCGCGAGCAAGGAGGAAATGGAGGGGTTTCGAGCGGGGATGGAGGCGGCGCTGGCACCGCTAGGCCTTCCTCCGAGTCATGTGTCCGCCATAACGGACCGCTACGACGCTCTTAACAAGGCGATAGCCTATGGCGGCGCCTCTAGCGTAGCTTCTTTTTTCGACAAGGATTATATCGCGTCGTATATAGCGGAGACATGGCTCAACGGCTACGTTCAAGGACATGGCTTTTGCAGGGGGAATTTGTATGTTTTTCTTGACACTGCCAGCGGCAAGTTCTATCCGGCGTTTACAAGGGACAATATCGTCGACAAGTTGTCCGACCCTGGCGACGGCTCGGTGGAGCGCCAGGTGGTCTGTTTCAAAAATGGCGATGTGAGGTTCCCTTTGTTCGCCAAGCTCGCCGCTGACGACGAGACGCGTTGGCTGGCGTACAAAAAAGTGTATCCATTCGTTCGTGACGGGGGCGAGGCGTTGGCCAAGGAAGCTTGGTCCGCTTTGGAGCGTGTCGAGAAAACCCATCTGTTTGGAGTTTTGCGCCTGATTGCCGATGATATGGGGCTGCGCGCGTATTCCCGGGCGACATTGAACAACGCCGCGATTATCAAGAGTTATTTGGAGAAATCGTCGCCTAAGGTGGAGTGGGCGGTGGATGGCGGAGCGTTATGGGTTTCCGTGTTGCCGCGTTCGATGGCTCCATTGTCCTTCACTTCGTTGCGGATTATGGCGGAATTCATGGGGAAGGGGGATAAGTCGGCGGTGGATGTTTTTAGCTCTACGGATGGGGGCGTTTGGAGTCATGTCGCTTCTTTTGATCTGACGATTTCGGATGCTGGCGCATTGGATGTGGGGGCGGCTCTGAGCCGCGTTGAAATGTCAACCGCTTTGGATAACGAGGCTCGAAAGCGGCGTCGGAGATATTTGTTTAGGTTGGATGGTTTCGCGCGTGACGGCAAGGGCGATGTTGCCGCCGTTTTGAAGAATCGTATTTCCGGGAGTTCGATTTTCGCACCTGTATCAAGGATGGAGTCCGTTCCGGACATGGCCGGAGCCATCGAGAAACGCGTTGCCAAGCGGACGGCGGGGGCGCGGTTCGTGAAGGAATACGCGGATATTGCCAAGTTTTACATCAAAGAGGACGAAATAAGGCTGTGTGCCGGGGATTACCGGATCACGCGCGACGTTATCATCCCCGATGGATACAAGCTGGTGTTCGAGGCGGGCGCTGTTTTGCGACTGGGGGAGAATGTGGTGATTTACGCTCCGAACGGGCTTGATGTTCGTGGAAGCGGGAAAAGCCCTGTCGTTGTTGATTCGATGTCTTCTGACAAGCGCTTTGGAGCGCTATGCGTTCTAGGGGATGGCAAGACGACCACGAGCGATATTAAGTATTTACAGTTGCGGCGTGGGAACGAGGCATGGCATAGGGGGGCGTATTTTTCGGGCGCGTTGTCGATACATTATAACGCAAGTGTTTCGATATCGCATTCGTCCATTTCAGAATGCGCCGCGGACGATGGCGTCAATTTGAAATATATCGGCGAACTGAATCTGGAGGATAGCGATTTCGTTAACAACGCCTTTGATCAGCTTGATTTGGATTACGTGAAGAAAGGGGCGATTGTCCGGTGTCGATTCCAAGGGGGCGGAGTAAACGGTGATGGATTGGACGTGTCGGGCTCGCGGTTGGATGTGGAAGGGTGCGTGTTTAGGAATTCCATAGACAAGGCCCTTAGCGTAGGCGAGCGCAGCCGTTTGCTTGTGTCGGGATGCGATTTCCGCGGAAATAAACTTGGAATAGCCGTTAAGGATTTGTCGGAGACTTTTGTGGATGGTTGCGTGTTTGGCGGAAACAAGACGGATGTCGCCGCTTATCGCAAGAAAAATATTTGGGGAGGGGGAACGGTGTATCTCGGTGGCAATACCCCGGGGGAGCTGAAAATTACTTCGGACAAGGAGTCCGAGGCGTTGCGGTTCGTTCCGGGAGATTGCTCGAAGGGGGCGTTATGAGAGCTATGGAGCATGGAGATGCTTGGCGTTTCGAGCGCAAGTTCGTCGTGTCGCATGGAGATGCCAGAAGTGTCGAGTCGACACTATCTTTGAATCCTTCTCATTTCAGCGAGATATATTGCGAACGCCGAGTTAACAGCGTTTATTTTGACACATACGGGTTCGATTCCTATTTCGCCAACCGGGATGGTTGTTCGAACAGGGTGAAGACGCGGGTGCGTTGGTATGGAGATGTTCTGGGTAAGGTGCGGAGCCCTCGGCTGGAATTCAAAATCAAGAGGGGCTTGGTGGGGCGCAAAAAAGTTTTCGGATTGGAGGATTTTCATTTTAACGGTTCAATTCCATGCGATGTTGTTTCTAGCGTGCGCGAAGACGAAGGGGAAGAATGGCTTGCCTGCAAAACGAGGATTGGATTCGAGCGACCCTCTGTTCTGGTTTCCTATTTAAGACGTTATTTTATTTCCAGGGACGGCGTGTTCAGGGTGACGATCGACCGTGGCATCACTTTCCGTTCCTGCGGTTTGGTGTCTTCCGCATATATGACGGAGGATCCGACGCGTTGGGGGGAGCGCGTAGTGGTGGAGCTGAAATACGCTCCGGAACACGATATCGCCGCCGCGGGCGTTACGAGGGGGTTCCCCTGGCGTCTTTCGAGGCACTCCAAATACGCGTTGGCGTTGGAGGCTTGCCACGGTATTCACCGTGATGGGGACGGGGGATAATATGGAAGTTACAGCAGGGCAGCGGGCTGGTGCTGGCATAGGTAGGGCTTGCTGAAAAATTGGCAAGTGCCTCAAACCGCTAGTCGTCGCCAAGGGGTTTGTGAGATGTGCTCCCACAACCTTGGAGATGACACCGCTAAAAGGGAATTTAACACTATGAAAATAAAGCACTTGCCAATTATTCAGTGGGTCCTACAATAACGGCATTGTGTCATTAACCGGGAGGGCCTGCCGGGACTGGAGTTTGCCCTTGATTTCTGGAGACTAGGCGAAACTTGATGGACGATTTTAACGGGATTCGGAGCCTTACGGTTATAGTTTTTTGGTGATAGCGTGGAACAAGCACGAAACGACTGAGTACGCCAAGAAATAGCACATATGCCTAGAAAAAAGAAGAAAAAAGTTCTTATATTGGTGGTGGCGTACAACGCCGAAGGCCATATCGAGTCGGTATTCGAGCGGATTCCGGATTCTATTTGGGATTCCAAAGAGTTCGCCACCGAGGTGTTGATTATAGACGACTCGTCTTCTGACAAGACGGCAGAGTTAAGTTTGGAGTTCAAAAAGAAACACCGCAAGGCGAACATGAGGGCGTTGAGGAATCCGGTAAACCAGGGGTATGGTGGGAACCAGAAACTTGGATATTATTACGCCGTGCAGAATGGTTTCGATATTGTGGTTCTATTGCATGGCGATGGACAGTATGCTCCGGAATTGTTGCCGGACATGATAGCGCCGATCCTCGATGGCGACACCAATATTGTTCTCGGCTCTAGAATGCTGAACAAGTGGGGCGCTCTAAAAGGCGGGATGCCACTATACAAGTTCCTCGGAAACAGGATTTTGACTATTTTTCAAAATGTGGTTCTCAAATCTAGTTTGGCCGAGTTCCATACTGGATACCGGGCATATGACGTGCGAACACTAAAGAGTGTCCCTTTCGAGCACAATTCAAACGATTTCGACTTCGACACCGATGTCTTGATTCAGGCAATGGACGTTGGAAGCTCGATAAAGGAGATCCCAGTGCCAACATTCTACGGCGACGAGATATGCCATGTCAACGGAATAAAATATGCGTTCAAAATAATTCGCTCATCTTTTCTATCTCGATTGCAGAAATATGGAATATACTATCATTCGAAATTCGATTACAGCGAAGAAACGGAATATCCTCCGAAACTGGATTTTCCCAGTAGCCATACCTTCGCGGTAAAGCATGTTGCCAAGGGGGCGATGGTGGTGGACATAGAATGCGGAGGGGGCCATGTAGCCAGGAAGCTGGCGGAGAAAGGGTGCTTGGTGCATGGCTACGACCAGCGTCCAGCGGGGGGCGCGCCTTTGGATGGAGTGGCGTTCTACCATAAACTGGATTGCGACAACTTCGGGCGTTCGTTCCGCTTTTCCGAAGGGCGATTGGATTACGTATTGCTTTTGGATGTTCTAGAGCATGTGAAGTCCCCGGAGGAATTCCTCGCGGCTTTACGGCATAAAACTGCTGAATTCGAGCCGACGGTCGTGATAACCACTCCCAACATCGCTTTTATTGTCATGAGACTTTCTCTCCTCTTTGGGCAGTTTAACTATGGGAAACGAGGCATATTGGACTTGACGCACAAGCGACTTTTTACTTTCCGTCAGTTGCGCTCAACCTTGGAATCCAGCGGTTACGAGGTGTTGAGCGTCGCTGGAATACCTCCGCCCTGGCCGTTTGTCTTTGGAAAGGGGCTTTTTTCAAAGGCGCTCATGCTCGCTAATTTATTGGCGATAAAAATTTGGAAGGGGTTGTTCGCATATCAAATTGCGGTTGTGGCGAAGCCGCTTCCCACTCTGGAGGCGCTTTTGAAAAGTGCGGAGCTGGAAAAGGAACTAGGAATTTCCAGGCGGAGAAACGAAACAGATGGGTAATAGACGTTCGATCCATATCGTGTTTGTCACTACCGCCGCCGTTCTGCCGCGTCTGATTGCGGCGTGGTTCGTGGGACATCGTTTCCATCCCAAAGTTTGGGAGTACGAGACGCTCGCCCGCAACATGCTCTCCGGCCAAGGGTATATCTTCAATTACCGGGAATACGGGGTTTACAAAGCGCTATTGTCGCCGGGATACTCTCTGCTGACTTGGCTCTTCTACCGAATATTCGGAGTCAACCATCCTCTGATGGTCTGCGTTCAAATAGCGTTGATGGCGGTTTTCAGCGTATGCGTCTACCTCTTGACGGAGCGGTTGTTTGAAGGGCGGGGAGTCGCGCTTTTCGCGGGAATAATGGCGGCGCTCCATCCGGGGCTCGTATATTACAGCGTCGCCAATCTGCATCAACTCAACCTCTATATGCCCCTCTTCTATGGCGCAATTCTTCTTTTCTGCCTCTGCCATCGAAGCGGAGATTGGAAGACATACGCCGCGGCCGGCGTCGTATCCGGAATGGCGGTCCTGACCCGCGCCACTTTCCTGCCGATCGCCGTGTTGTCTTTAGCTGTGCTGGTTTTCCTAGGGGGACGAAGTGAAGCGCGGAGAAGAGCGCCCAAGGCGGCTCTAGCTTTGGCGCTTTTGCTTTTAGTCAATCTCCCCTGGGCTATGCGCAATTACCACGTTCTTGGATCGCTAGTGTTCTCCCAAACCAACAAGTGGGAGGCGTTTTGGGTGGGCAATAATCCCGCCGCCAGCGGAGGGCATCAAAGGACCGATGGCACCTTGGTGTTGGCGCATAAACCAGAATCCATGCGCGCGGAAATTGCGGCCGCCAATGGCGACGAGCTGGCGGTGGAGGCAGTCTTCAAAAAATACGCGTTCAAATACGTTAGGGAGCGTCCCGCCGATTTTGTCGCTGGGCTTTTCAAAAAGGGAGCGTTTTTTTGGTGGTTCTATCCCCATACGGGAATCACTTACCCCAAGTCCTATCTTATCGTCTACAAGGTTCTTTATTCGGCTTTGCTGGTTTTCGCTATCGCTGGGCTGTTGGTGTGCTGGCGGCGGCGGCTTTGGAAGCCCGAAATGCTTTTTCCCGCGATATTCGTCCTTGGCATTTGGGCGGCGCACACGCTCAATTTCATGGAGATGCGTCATCGATGGACTGTGGAGCCAATATTGTTGATTTTGGCGTCCGTCGCGGTTTCCGCGCTCTTGACCGCGTGGTTCCCCGAGTTCGGACGAAGACTGGACATGGAGCATGCGGAAAAGGAGGTGAATTGTGACCGAGGTTGTCGTTGATCCCGGCGTTTGCGGCTTTGTTGCCAAGGTGAAGGCGGAAATGAAGGGCGATATGTGCTTGTTGGATGTCAAGTGCGGCTGCTCGCATATACGCGACATGATCGAGGAGGCTAAAGAGGTCGATCCCATGACGGAGATCGGATTCTACGGCGATGGTCCGGCCATACTCCGCGCCTTCGCCAAGACTTGTCCCCATCCCTCGTGCCCGATTCCTTCGGGTGTCCTTAAGGCGGTTGAGGTCGAAGCCGGATTGGCGCTCCCCAAAAACGCCTTGATAGAGTTCGCTGGATGATTCCCCAGCGCGCATGTCGAAGAGGCGCGCCTCGCCTTTGCGTGCTGGCGCTGGCTGATTTCAAGCATTCAATTGTTTGAAGATTTGAATTTGTTTCGGATTTCGAGCTTAGGGTTTCGGATTTTTTCGATAGGGTTAGTGGCTATTCCATGACATACACAGTAATCACGGCGTGTTTGAACGCGGCGGAGACATTACGCGGAGCGTTGGATTCGGTGGTGGCCCAGGGGCGGTTGCCAATGCGTTACGTCATTGTCGACGGTGGCTCCACCGATGGCACCTTGGATGTCGTTGATGATTTCAAATCCAGGATGGCCGAGGCGGCGCCGGAGATGGAAGTGGTGCTTGTTCATCAGGATAAATCTTCCGGCATCGCCAGTGCTTGGAATCTTGGGTTGGAGCGGGCGGTTGGCGACGTGGTGTCGATTCTGAATGCCGATGACTGGTACGAGCCGGGTGCGGTGCTGGCCGCGATGAACGCGTTCAAAGACAATCCCGACGCCGACATCGTGGCTGGTGCAGTGTGGTTTCATCCGGAGGATGGCTCGCCATCGAGGATGTCGCGTTGCAAATCCTTCTGTTGGTTCCCTTTTTTGATGCCGCTAATGCATCCAGCGTGTTTCGTCAAGAAAAAAGTATACGATGAATTGGGCGGTTTTAATGAGAACATGTCGCTTTCAATGGACTACGATTTCGTGTATCGTTGCTTTAATGCGGGGAAGCGGTTCGAGATAGTGAATGTTCCTTTGGCGAACATGCGTCTAGGGGGGCGCGCCAACAGCTCTAGGGACGTGGCCAGACGGGAGACGCTCGACGCCGCTTTGCGTAACGGAGCATGGTCCCCGTTGCCTTGGGCCGCGTATTTCGCGAGAAAGTGTTTGGGGAGGTGATTGCGGTAATGGATGCGGAAAAAACCGAAAAAAAGGCTTTTGCGCGGGATGCTTCGGCGGTCGAGGTCTCCCGGGAAAGCCAGTCGCATGGAGCTGGCTGGGCAAGTTTGCATGGCGGATATTTCTCCTCCGCGGAAGTGGCGGCGCCGTTTGTCGATAAGATTCTGGATGCCGCGTGCGGTGCCGAACCTGATGTGGTGGTGGATTTGGGGGGAGGGACGGGGTTCGTTCTTTCCCGTTTCGCCGATACGATAGGGGATGTTGGCGGGATTGATCTTGTCGATTTGGATTTGGCGGAGGAGCAGCTTGAAGCGGTGGCGGACCCGCGGATCCGTCGAGCGCGGGGATCCTTGGCGGGGTTTTCTCGCGCCGATATAGCCGACCCGGAACAGCTCTTTATGTTCATAACAAGGTCCACTTTGCACTATTTGGGCATGGGGGGCGCTAGAAACGCGATATCTCATGTGGTGTCCCAAATGCGTTCAGGCGAGTTTTTCATCCAGCAAACCGCCTGCTTCGACGAGCCGGAGGACGCGTTGGCCATGAACATGGTCTATCAGATGATGGGCACGGGGAAATGGTATCCCACTACCAGGGCGTTGGTTGGAATGCTCCTCGAATCGGGTTTCTCGTTGGAAAGCGTGGACGACGCTCCCGTTTTGGAACTGACATCGGCGTCTCTGGGAAAACGGTACGGCTTCTCCGAGGCTCACGCGAGGGCGATTGTCGAATCGATGCGGGAGTTCGATGTCGGTGTCAATGGAATATTCGAGGAGACGGAGGAGGGGTTCGTCGCCAGGTTGTTCTATAAGATTTTCGTATGCCGGAAAATATGAAGCTGCCAATGTCAAAACCTGTTTTGTTGATTCTCGCGGTTTTCGCGGTTTCGTGTTTCTGCGCTCCAGCGGTTTTCTCGGCGGATAAATCCGTGGCCACCGCCAAAGCGGTTGGAGAGCTTGAACAAGCCATTCCCAAAATGGACGACAAGTCGTTGGCGGCGGCGGTTAAGCGACTGGCCCATTCCAAGGAGGTTGATCCGACTGCCCTCGCCGCGGAACTAGCGAATTCCCAAGTCCCTGCCGCCAATAAATTCGGTTTGGAACTTATGGCTGAAATCTGCGTGGAAAATTCCGCCATTTTCGATCCGAACGTTTTTTTTATGCGTTTCGCCGCGACGGGGAAAAAGTCTTTTCCTTATTTGGAACGTATAATTAGTGAAACTAACGATGACTTCTGCAGGGAGTGGGCTTGCGAGTTGTATTGCGAGATATACCGCCATGAGGCGAAAGATGGCGCTCCCGCCAAAGTTAAACTTGACGCGTTGGCGAAGCGCGCCGATAACATAGTCGCTAGAATCAAAAAGTTGTTCTCGGACCCGGAATCGCTTTCCAGTTTGGTCAAGAGCGAGGTCGATCTTTCCGCCCCGTTCCGTAAGGAATGGGGGAGGGAGGCCAGAATGCCTTTGAAGCTAATGGAGCTCTTTTGGCTATTGGATTCGATCACTCTAGACAATGTCGAAGCGTCCTGTCTGCGGGGGCGGAGAATCGTGGACACGTTCAATTATAACTACGATATTCTCGGACGTGTCGCTGGCAAGCCCTCGCCATCGCCTCCTCCCTCCGTGCCGCCGGATGTTGATTTGAGGCGTCAGTGCACGTTCCTGGGGCCGGGGTGGTATTTCAAATGGGACGGCGACAAGGACGGGCGGTTGGACATTTCAGACGTGCGGCGCGCTTTTGCCACTCGCGACATGGAGGAGATAAAGCGTATTCGCGCTTTGTTGAGAAAAATGTTGTTGCGTTCGTTGCAAATGAGTATCTTGCAAAGGGGGGCCGGGGCGTGGGAATTGGAGGCGATGCGAAGGTTCGATTACGCTATTTGGGGCGGTGGACGCTTCGTGGTTTTGGCCGACAACCTGATTACTGTCAGAAACCGCACCAGGAAAGGAGTTCATTTATCCATAACCCGGGACAACGGTTCCTTGGGATACTTTCTGGATAGCGATGAAAAAGACGAACGCCGTTTTTATGTTCCGGCGCGGAGCCTTTTCGTATGGTTTGTTCCAGATGGCCGCTATGAGATTAAGCTTGATAAGGGGGGGGCAGCCATATTGTCCGCGGAGGAGGTGTTCGTCGAGAAAAACAATGCCGAGGTCGTGGTGGCGCCGGTTTTGTCGCAATGACGCGGAGCGTTGAGGTCTTGTTTTTTACCATGTAGGGCATGTAGGGGGGCGGAGGAGCGGCGCACCTCCGGCTTTTTCAGTGAATCCTATTCAGAGTTTCTTGATATCCGGGAATGCTGACTTATTGTCATCATTGGCAATGTTATTTCCTAATGTGTAAGTGGCGTGGTGAAGCACATGTTAGAAGGTCTTCCCCGAGATGCCTATTGCAGGTTTTAAAGGATGGGGAAATATATGGAATTGAATTGAATGCGCCAGATTTTCCTGAGTGCAATCAATTGGCACAAAAGTCCAGCAAAAAACATCTATGAATCCCCAGTTAAATTTAAAGATAGATCAACTTTCTCACCATATTTTTTGGGATATTGATTCCTCCAAATTAAATCTTGATGAAAACAAAAAGGTAATTATTCAACGAGTTTTGGATTATGGACTTCTCGATGATTGGAATAAAATATCTGCTTATTATACTATAGGCGAGATTCTTTCAACGGTAAAAAATCTTCCCGATATAGATAAAAAATCTGCGGCTTTTATCGCTGCAATCACCAACACCCCACTGGCGGAATTCAAATGCTTCACTACCAAGCAATCGAAAGATCAACTCTGGACTTATTGAAAGCAATACAGAGTTGTTCAATATTTGAGGAGTTGCGCCTAGTGGGAGGAACTGCGTTAGCCCTACAGATAGGGCATCGCAAATCACTTGACCTTGATTTTTTCGGGCATATAAAGGCCGACAAGTTTGCTTTAAATGAAAAATTAGCTGCAATTGGAGATTTGAAAATCATTAAGCAGGGAGAGAATATACATGTTTTCACCATTAATGGGGTCAAGGTTGATTTTGTAAATTATCCATATCCCTGGCTTCGCCCCCCCCTCTTAACGGATGGGATAATACTTGCTGATATTGATGATATTATTCCGATGAAGCTCAGTGCAATAACAAACAGAGGCTCAAAAAAAGATTTTATAGATATTTATTATCTGTTGAGTCAATATTCATTAACCGACATGTTGAATCTTTATAATGCTAAATATTCTGACGGTTCACCTTTTCTCGTATTAAAAAGCCTAGTTTATTTTGATGAGGCTGATGATGATATTGAACCTGTTCTTTTGGGACAGATTGATTGGGAAAAAGTAAAAGTGCGCATTACGCAGAGCGTGGGTGAATGTCTACAAAAATAAAACGGGCTCACGTGTGCTCAAAGTAGGGCCCTAAGCGTGTGGGAAGGAGATTGCAAAATTCCCGATGTAGCGCTAGACGTTTATAGCTTTTCAAGAATAAGAGTCTGCAGTTTGGGGTGGGTGGGCTCCAAATATTTTGAGGGAGGTTGAAATGGATAACGGGACAAACGACAATTATGATCCCAATGCGGTTGATTCGGAGAGCTATAATCAATCGGAAAACACGTCGAACAAGCCGACTGGTAGTGTAGCTGTCGCTAGCTTGGTGTTCGGGGTTATGGCCGTGGCTTGTTTGGGGCCTTTTGCCGGCTTGCCGGCGGTGATATGCGGTCATATAGCGCTAGGCAAGGCGAAACGTGGAGAAATCAGCGGCAATGGACTGGCGGTGGCCGGACTTGTCACGGGCTATATTGGCATAGCGTATACAATTTTTTACTTGCTTATATTTACCGCTATGCTATTGCCTGCTCTAAGTATGGCGAGGGAGTCGGCCAGAAGAATTTCTTGCAAAAACAATCTCAAGCAGATAGGCTTGGCCCTAAGCATGTACTCTAACGAATATGATGGACATTTCCCTCCATATGATGGTGCCAAAGGGCTTGACTTGCTGCGTTCCGAGGGGTTTTTGGAGAATCCCAAAATGTTCGTGTGCCCTTCCTCCGATGATACCGAGCCAGCGGAGGAAGGCGAGCCCCTGACCGAGGAAAATGTCGATTACGTCTATATGGGCGGGCATACCGACTCGGAGGGCATTGATGTTCCTTTGGCGTACGACAAGGACAACAACCACGACAAATATGGCAATGTCCTTTTCTTGGACGGTCACGTGAAGGGCTACGCTGGCTCTAACTGGAAAGAGGTCGCTGGAATTAGGGCCCGATGAATAATTGGCAAGTGCTTAATAATTATCGGGTTAAGTGTCTTTTCAATGGTGTCGTCTCCAAGGTTTTGGGAGCGACTCTCCCAAAAACCTTGGAGACGACTAACGATTTGAGGCACTTGCCAATTCCAGGAAAGTCGAGAACGGGCCATTGGCGGCGTTAATTTCACCTCGGAGTATGTCTATACGCCGTCGGCTCATTGCCTAGCCACTCACCCTTTCTCGGCTTTTTCAGCAAGCCCGAGTTAGCTCGTCCTGACCTCATACGGGGCCAGTTGTATCCCTTAAAGTTTACGGCGTATTCAACGCTTTGGCTCTTAAAGCGATGAATGCGCCGTTGCCATATCCAGGGATGTGTCGGTAAGGGGGCGAATCTTCCCGCAAGAGAGTTTGACGGCTTTCCTCCACTGCGAATCCCTCGGATTCCAAGTAGCCGATTACTTCGCTTGTCGAGACAAAGTGGGCGTTCGCATAGAACGGATTTCCCGCTTTCCCGCGGTTTTGATAACGCTTCCCAAGGTGGCGGTCCTTCTCTATGAATGCCACAATGAATCGTCCTTGTGGTTCAATAACCCGCCGGGCTTCCCGGAACGCCCGCCCGATGTCATCCAAAAAGCATATGGTGGTCGTTAGGAGAAGCATGTCGAACGATGCGTCGCAGTAGGGGAGGCTTTCCGCCACGCCAATCACCGCGTCTATTCCGCGTGTCGCCGTTTTAGCCAACATCGCGGGTTCCGGGTCTACTCCGTGACGTATGCCCAGCGCCGCGGCGAAGCGTCCTGTGCCAACCCCAATCTCCAATCCCTTTTGGAAATTTGGCATCAACGATTTTATCGCCGCGAGTTCCGCGTGGAACACGTCGGCGTGCCTATCATACCAAGCGTCATAGCGCTCACATTGGTTGTGAAAGCTATAGGGTTTCCTGTTGACTTTGCCAATGGTGCCCATTCCTAGGGGGAGCTACAACCCGCACATGCCGTTCGAGCAGCATGAGCCTGTGGGGCAACACGAACTGGTGGCGCAACTCGAGGACGCGCTTTTTTCTGATACCGAAGCCGAAAATGCGGAGAGCTGTTTCTCCACTTTTTTCGAGCCACACTTCCCGCATGTGACCTTCTCGTCAGCATGTGACACCAGCTTTTCGAACGTCGCTCCGCACTTTTCGCATTTATAGTCGAAAATCGGCATGTCGCACCTCCTCTTCCGTATCTGCCTTTTCCTATGGGGATTCTGCGTTTCTTCGACAACCAATTGCCCAATAATGTTCCCTCTTAGCTAGTGAAATCAAGTTTGCTTGCCTTGTCGGCAGAAAAAGTGGGGCGTTTCCCAAAGGAAAAATCTAAGCGACTATCCACTAAAATTGCGGAAGAGCCGTTTGGTTGTGTGTCTCGGGGGGATTGCTCCCGAAATCTTGGATATGACACCGCTAAAAAGGGATTTAACATCATGAAAATAAAGCATTTGCCAATTATTCAGCGAGCCCCAAGCAAGTCGGATACGTGCCGTTGGCCTCGTTGACTTCGCCTAGGATGCCTAGGGGCAGTTACGTACTTTACTTGAAGTCAGAAGTGCTGGTTTCGACCTTGGTTCCAATGTGCAAAGTGAGCGGAATGACCGGCACGTTTTCGACTTTTTCCGTAGGGCCCAACTTCAGCGCAAAAGTCACGAAATTAGAGTGTGTTTTATGAGGCCCATCAGTCGTTGTTTTCGACTGACCATATGTCTTGCGTGTAGCCACCAGCCGTATGTTGCCTAAGGTCTGCCAGCTTCGCATGGCCGTCTAGATAAAGGACGTTGAATTGAAACGGCCCATGGAGGCCGTAGTCCTTCGATTCCAAAGAGGTGTAGCACCAATCCCCCTCAAGGAATCCAGCGTTCAATCCAGCCCCCAAGTAAGAATTGCTCTTAATATATGCGCAAAATCCCGCGGTAGTGCCTGGTGCGGGTACCGACGCGCATTTTACAGACGTACCATAGACATCGGTTATCCCATGCGGTGTGCACTCGTCGAAAGCGACGCGGCCCGCGGTGCCGTTGACGCTGTTTATTCCGTAGGAGATGGGGAGCAGGGAGGAGTCGTCGCGTTCGATAGTATCTTCGGGGCACTTGTATATGGAAGCCGCCTTATGCTTCCCGAATGTTGCTTTTTCGAGCGAGTGTAGTTCTTGGTCCGAGCGGGTTAATTGGCGACTGTCGTAATAGCTTAAGAGGTCGTCCCAAGTGATCCATGTGTAGCCTCTGGCGGCCCCAACGGGTGCATTGGCGGGAGTGAAAACGCCAGCCGGGGTGTAGTGGCCATCGTTGCCTTCGACGTAACCTAATTGCGCCAACCCTATCTGCTTCATGTTGTTGAGGCAGGTAACGGTCATGGCTGCATGCCTAGCTTTGGCAAGGGCGGGGAGAAGCAACGCTGCCAAAATGCCAATTATCGCAATCACTACTAGGAGCTCTATAAGCGTGAAAAAAGAACCGTACCTGCATCGCCTGTATGTGAGCACTTTTTACGCCCTCCCAAAATACTATCATTAAGGAGCCTCACCTGCCAGCGTAACATATTATACATTGACGCAGGGCATTTGTCAAGGGGGGCGGTGGAAACGTAATGCATTACGGGGGGAAGCTGGGGGAG
>WFSE01000075.1 GCA_015486135.1 Lentisphaeria bacterium | reverse complement strand
GACCTCTTCGGCGCCACCGCAAAGCATCATATCTTGCCTGCCCAGCCGGATCATATCGTATCCCGCTCCAACCGCCTGCGTCCCCGAGGCGCACGCCGCGGAAGTCGCGAGAACCATTCCCCTCAATCCCAAATATCCCGCGAGATTCGCGGCGCACGAATGAGCCATGCATTTGAAAAACATCATTGACGTGACTTGGGAGAAATCGTGATCGGGCAGAACCAACTCGAAGGCGTCGTTGGTGATTTTAGCGCTTCCCATAGTGGATCCGACCACGCAACCAGCCAAACCGTCTCCCAGACTCTCGCTTGGCACTCTAGCCATATCCAGCGCCATGTCGGCAGCTTGCGCCACCATGATTCCCATGGGACTCATTGAACGCCGCGACTTACGCGGAATGGATTTCTCCCCGCGGATTTCGCACGGGGCGGCCACCAGGCTACGCAACCCGTCGTATTTTCTCCACGAATCCATTCGTTTGACGGCGCTTTTACCGCTTTTCAGTCCCTCGAACAACGTGTCGGAGCCGTAACCATACGGGGAGACCGCCCCCACACCGGTTACCACAACTCTTTTGGATTGGCGCCCCATTCAATTGCCCCGTTTAATTATGTACGGCGTTAATGAGCAAGGAGATAAAGTCGTCTTTCTCCATTGCTCCCAATGCCCCCCGAGTGGCGGCCTCTCTTTCCGAATAAACGCTTACGCTGTCCGACACCACTCCCTTTCCGGCCACGGCCACGGGAACCGGGGTGCGGGTGTGTTTGCGCAACGCCACGGGTGCTGGATGGTCGGGAAGCACCGCGAACACGACATTTCCCCGGGACGACACCGCGTCCAGCACAGGTGCCACTATTTTCGAGTCGAAATCTTCTATGGCTGAAATCTTTAGTTCCATGTCCCCCATGTGGGAGCATTCGTCCATAGCCTCAACGTGCAGATATACGAAATCATATTCGGAGACAGCCTTTATCGCCGCTTGCGCTTTTCCCTCGTAATTCGTGTCTACGAAGCCAGTAGCGCCAGGTACGTCTATTACGGCCATGTCGGCGCATGCGGCTATTCCGGCTATAACGTCCACCGCCGTTATCACCGCGCCTTTCATTCCGCGCGTCTTTTCGAAGGAGGGAAGCGCGGGCTTCGCTCCGGGGCTCCAGGGCCATATCATGTTTGGCGGGTTGTGAATGCCATTTAGTAGAGGATGTCCGTCAAGGAAGTGTAGCGAGCGCCTTTTTAGGTCTTCTATGAATGCCGCGGTCCGCTCCGCCGCGGGATCGGATTCCGGAATTGGAGTAGTCGCGGTCTCCTCCAGCGTCATTCCTTGCGACGAGTCCGGCTTGTGGTAGTTTACATCCTTGGAGAATTCAGGACCGCTGGTAACTAGTATGTTGCGGTAGCTCACTCCATGATGGAACGATACCGACGAGCCCCCAAATTCGCTTTGGAGCGCGTCAATAACGGCTCGCGCCACGGTGTCCTCCAAGTGCCCCGCGGAATAGTCCATAAGGCGACCATCGTCAACATGCACCAAGTTGCAGCGCCATGCGATGTCGTCGGGACCAAGGTCAACCCCACGGGCCACCGCCTCCAATGGTCCTCGGCCAGGATAGTGCTTCTCCAAATCAAATCCCAGCACGGATAGATTGGCGACATCGGACGATGTTGGAAAACCGTCTGGCAACGTTAGCAATGTTCCAGACGCCCCGGCGGCGGCTATCGAGTCCATTGCCGGGGTCGAGGCCGCCTCCAACGGCGTGGCGCCGTCCAATTCGACCAATGGCTCGTCCGCCATCCCGTCTCCGAGGAATACCACTACCTTGCCTAGTCCGGACATTAGACCGCCTCCAAAACCTACTCCAACCAGAAACACAACCAGTGGTATGTATGATAGGGCCTGCTGAATGATTGGCAAGTGTTTTATTTTATTGGGTTAAATTCCTCTTGAATGGTGTCATCTCCGAGGTTTTGGAAGGTTTGCTCCCAAAACCTCGGAGATGCCTACTGTTCTCCACTCAATTCGAGGCGATTGCCAATTCCGAGAAGGCCGGAAACGCGTTGTTAATCCTATTGTCTTTGATATTTGGGGTTAGTTCCGCGCTTTAAAGCGCTGGTTCCGACTCCGCCGAGTTGTCGCGTCGCGATTATTGGGGATGTGCCGCACCGCGCTTGGGATTGTCGGCGAAATGGACGAACCCTTCTGTTTTCCCGTCCACGGACGCGTTGTCGCCACAACGCACCGTTACTCCCCGCGTCGTGTTTGAAAACGTTCCTATGCGAGTGAGCCTTGTTTGGAATGGCCATTCGCGTAAAAGGCGTTTCTCTTGGGAAGGGGGCACGGCTAGGAGCAGCTCGTAATCTTCGCCATCCTTCAGCGCCTCGTCCAAGGTAGCGCCATCCCTGCGCGGGATCGCTTCAGCCTCCAATACCACTCCCACGTCAGACGCCTCCGACATCCTAGCGCTGTCTAGAAGCAGGCCGTCGCTAACATCTATTATGGCGGTCGTAAATTTTCCCGCCAAGAAAGCCGATTCCTCGAGGCGCGGCGAAAACCGCAGATGATGTCCGGTGGGGAGTGAACGCCCGAAGAGTCCGGTCGCGAAAAGCGCGTCGCCATGCTTGGCGTTGCCCCGTTCGCACAGTGTGCCAGCGGGGGATTCCCCGATGACGGACAGGGAGAAAACGTCGCCACCCGAGGGATTTGAAGCCACATCGCCTCCGACAATTTGGAGTTTCCAACGTTCCGCCTCGTTTCCAAGGGCGCTGAAAAACGCCTCGAACCACTCTTTTGGCTTGGGTTCACTCAATGCCATTGCCACGACCGCTCGCATAGGGCGGCCCCCCATAGCGGCTATATCGCTGAGGTTGCGGTTCAAGAGCTTGACGGCTATTTCCGCGGGCGAAGTCGAGTCGTTGTTGTAATGTACGTCGGCAACGACCTGGTCCACCGCCAAAAGCAGGGACTCGCCGTTCGCAAGGCGAAGAACGGCGCAATCGTCTCCGGGGCCTTCCGGACTCGGAGGCGACTTCAGAACACGCCTCGCCAACTCGATTATTTCCAATTCCGTCATTTCATTTTCGCCAAGGCGTTTTCGACCACTCGCCTCATGGTTGCCACAGGCGCGTTTTTTCCCGTCCATATTTCGAAGGACTTGGCTCCTTGGTGGACAAGCATTTCGATTCCGTTGGCGGCTAACGCGCCCGCTTTTCCCGCGTCTTCAATCAAGCGGGTTCTCTTGTATATCATATCGAAAACAGGCATGTCGGCTCGCAACAGTTCCTTGGGGAAGGGAGACGGGTCGTCCGGGCGCAACCCCAGCGAAGTCGACTGCACCAGCACGTCGGCGCGTTCCACTAGATTCGCCAATTTTTCCGAGTTCGAAGCCGGTGCGGCCTCGACACTGGCGATTGGGAATTGTCGTTTTAGCTCGTCCGCCAAGGCTTCGGCTTTGTTGAAAGTACGATTAGCTATGGATACGGAGGCGGCCGAAGACGCTAGGAGATGAAAGCACGCCGCCCGAGCCGCGCCACCAGCGCCCAAAACAAGAAAGTTCTTTCCGGCGACCTTGACTCCGAACGACTCTTCCAAAGCTTTTTCAAGTCCATATCCGTCGGTAGAGTATCCTTGCGAAGAGCCATCGTCCATGCGTTTGACCGTGTTCACGCTCCCCGCGGTCGCCGCGCCGACATCGAGCTGGTCGAGGTAATCCGCCACCGCGCTCTTGTACGGCACAGTCACGTTGAATCCGTTCAGCTCTTTCGCGAGCCCTTCCATGAAAGACTCGAGGTTCCCCGGCTCCACGTCGAACGCCCGGTAGTCGGCGTCAAGCCCGATTTCGGCGAATGCCGCGTTATGCATCGCCGGCGAAAGAGAATGCCCTACCGGGTGCCCGATTATAGCGTATTTTTCCATTCTTAAACCTGTGTTTTTCGATGGAGCCAAACATTGACGCCATCAGTCGAGACCCTCCATGTCCAAGAATATGGTTATTTCCGCCAGTGTCAAATCGCCATTGCGGACCCACTTGCGCCAAGGTGGCAATGGAGGGGGGGGGAGTTGCCGCGTGCCCTTAGAGACTTCCGCCGGGACGCACGCCGCGTGGTTGCAAAATCAAGCGCCCGATATAGAGTTTGCCTGTTTGCACAAGACTTGTGGTGTTATCCAAATATGGAGATGGAAAGCGATGCCAACATACGAATACGAATGCCATGCTTGTGGGCGGTCGATGGATATTTTCCAGCGGATGACCGAGGAGCCCTTGAAAAAATGTCCCGAATGCGGTGAATTAGCTTTGAAGCGTAAGATTGGCACTGGAGCCGGAATCATTTTCAAGGGAAGCGGATTTTACGAGACGGACTATAAAAGGAAGGAATCCGGCCCTCCCTCGGGCGGTTCTGGAAGCGAGACTAAAAGTAATTCGAAAACCGAGGCTAAATCGACGGAGACGAAAAAAGATTCGTCCCCGTCTAGTGGTGGTGATTCCTGACAGGGTGGCTAATGGGGGCGATAGATGATTTTCTGGAATTGGCGCGGACGAGGTATAGTTGTCGAAGCTACCTCGATCGCGAGGTGGAGGACGACAAAATCCGTCTCTGCTTGAAGGCGGCATCGTTGGCTCCATCCGCTTGCAACAAACAACCGTGGCGGTTTAAAATCGTAAAGGACGAGTCGAAGCGGAAACTTCTGCTGAAAGGCGCATTACTCCCGGGGTTGCCGATGCCTTGGCTGGCGTCGGCTCCAGTGATAATCGCGATTTGCGCGGAAACTGATTTTGTCACTCACAAGCTGGCTCCGCTGCTTTCGAAGGTGGACTACCGCTTGGTTGATATAGGAATAGCCGGAGAGCATTTCGCGCTGGCGGCGACGGCGCAAGGGTTGGCGACCTGTTGGATAGGATGGTTTAATGAAAAACGCGTGAAACGCGCATTGCAAATACCAGCTGGATTGAGGGTGTTCTCGTTAATGAGCTTGGGATATCCCGCGGACGAGTCGGGCGTCCAGCCGGACAAAAAAAGCTTGGATGATATTGTCATATAGCGTCCGCTGAGGGCGCCTCCAACACGTCTTGGAGACGGCATCGCCAAAAAGCATTTAATCAAATGGGAATAAGGCGGTTGGCAATTATTCGGTAAGCCGTAAGATGGAGGTCCTTGCATGAATGTCGTCTATGAAAGCGGTGACGCGGCCAGAATTGAACAGTTGGTTCGAATGGCTTTGGAGGAGGACGTTGGCCCGGGAGATGTCACCACTGACGCCATGGTGCCGAAAGGACTTGTGGTTGCGGCTGATATAGCGGCGCGCGGGGAATGTGTCGTGGCTGGGCTCAAGGTGGCGCGAATGGTGTTTGAGGCGGTCGACAGTTCGTTGGAATTCACCCCTTTGCTGGAGGATGGCGCCAGAGTCGACGCTGGCACAACCATAGCCAACGTCCAGGGCGAGGCGTCGTCAATTCTAACCGCCGAGAGAACGGTGTTGAATTTTCTTCAACGTCTTTCGGGCGTGGCCACATTGTCCGCGGAATACGCCGCAGCCGCCGCTGGGGCTGGAATTGTGGTTCTGGACACGAGGAAAACCACGCCGGGATGGCGCGTTCTCGAGAAAATGGCGGTTAGAGCTGGTGGATCTTCAAATCACCGCTTCGGCTTGTATGACATGGTGATGATTAAGGACAACCACCGGCATATGGCCGCCTTGGATGGCCCCGGGGGAATTGCCAGGGCGGTGTCTATGGCGCGTAAAGCGCGGCCTGAGCTGAAGATAGAGGTTGAAGCGGATTCCCCGGAAGAAGCCATGGAAGCCATAGAGGCCGGAGCGGACAGGGTATTGCTCGACAATATGACCAACGAGCAGATGCGCGAAGTGGCGAAAATCAACGCCGGACGAGCGGAGCTGGAAGCAAGCGGGTGCGTAACGCTCGAACGGATACCAGCCATAGCCGCTACCGGAGTGGATTTTGTCTCCGTTGGCGCTGTCACGCATTCGGCCAAAGCGGTTGATATTGGCTTGGACTTTGTTTAGGGTGTCTAGGGGCAGTTCCGCATTTTGCCCCTTCCGCGCCGCCCGACCCCGTTGCCAAGAAAGCGAACGGAGGGAGCGCCTTGTCGCCTAATCAGGGTTTCCGTTTTTTTCAGCGAGCCCCAACCCGTTCCGACTATTTTTTGGGAGGGCGGATAAGAAATCCCACGTTGTCGATCATGATCGGGCCGTTGACGTTTCTAGCATTGATAAGGACGAAAACCACCGAGAACGCCCTGTCCATAACCTTGAGAAATTTCTTGTCCGGGATTTCCAGCCTGAATGTTTGGCGTTCGCCCTTCGTTGGGTCTATTGGCACAGATCCGCATGGAATCCAATACGCTCCGGTACTCTGCATCACCGCTTGAATTGAAGGTTGGACTCCGTTCCCAAGCGTTACTTTCAAATCTTTGGGGAGAACTAGATCGAACACCATGCCGCCGATTCTTTCCCTCGGCACGCCCTTGGGGTATTGGATTATATCGATTAAATGGCCGTCTTTAGCGTCTTGCGGAATTGTGAATTCCAATGCTTTGCCAGTGCCATCCGGGGTTGGAGCTATTTCGTATCCGTATTCCGTTCCGCGTACGGGCTCCTTGATTTTACCGTCGTCAAAGTTCCATGCCATGTAATCGGTCAAGGCGACGGGTTTGAACTGAATGGAGCGTGAGGAGCTCGAACCGTCGCATTCCGCGGTGACGACGACCTTTCCAGCTTTTCCCGTCGGGAGCAAAGTGAATTTAGCCGCGGAATTCGCAAGAACCACCTTGTCCTCCTTTATTCTCGCCGGGCCATCGATTTTGAATTTGACCGCGCCTAGGTTTTTGGCTAGGGGGGAGCCATCGCTTTTGAACGCCCGCACCCAGCCTTCCACCGCCAAGTCGCAGAATTCCGACTTGGGTAAGAGGACTCTCAAGTCCGCCGTTTCGTCGAACTGGAATATTTTGACGCAATACGGGGGGACTGTCACGCGGGCGCCGTTGCGCAGGGCGCGTTCGCGCACCGATGGACGCTTGTTGGGGTTGGCTTCGAAAGCGTACGGGTTCCAAAAGTATTCCTTGGATGAGAGCGTAACCTCTCGTCCAGTCCCAGTTGGCTTAAATCCGGCGATATTCAGCTTGACACTGTACGTCTCGGTGCGCGACTCGTTCATTACCAGCACGTCCACTTTTCCTTCGCCACTAGTCGCGTAGACGTGCAAGTCCTCTCTGCCTGGCTCCGACACCTTGGATTCGACCAATGTGTCCGCCATGTAATGCGACCAAAGCCAAAAGGCCCAATAGCGCCCGGTGGGGACGTAGGATTTCCCATGCCGCACCAAAAGTCCATGCCCATTGTCGCGGCCGCTAAAGATGTCCCATACGGTTGAGGAATCCACGCCGGCTTTTAGCATTTCGCCAACCCACGCCGAAAACCATAGGCCGTTGAAGAGGCGGTAGGCGTCCTGGTCCTTGGGAAGTTTAGAGTTCCACTCGGTTATACTGTACGGTATTCCCCCCAATCGTTCCGGATGGTACTTTTCGACCAGCGCGTCTAATTTCGCGATTACGGGTTTCAAACTCGTCAGTCCGTCGAAAAGCTCCTCTTCCGGGGCCAAACTGCTCCGTAACGAGTAGAAATGGAATGATAGGAAATCCACCATTCCTCCCGCCTCCTTTATGAATGGCTCGAAGAAATCGGAGTTGTCGACATCGCAGGCGGGGCCCCCTATCATGATGGATGGATCCACCGCCTTCATCGCCTTGTAAAACGCCTTGAATTTGACGATGTAGTCTTTGACGGTCATTTCCGATCCATCGGCTTGGAAATGGCCGGGTTCCCAAATCCCGTTCAATTCGTTGCCAAGCTCCCAGTATTTCACGTTGTAATGGTGTTTGATATTCGCCCATTTGACCCATTCGGCGGCCATCTCGGGTGTGCCTGTGCCAACGTTGACGGTAATCAAATTGGTGGCTACGGGGTGTTTTTTCGTGATGTCCATCATACGTTTGGCGCCGAAAGATACGGGATAGATTTTCCGCCAGTTTTTCGCATCGACGCAAAATCCCGGTTTGTATCCGGAATAGTCGATCTCCCAATACCCTTGTTTTTTGAAAGGCTTGAATTTGCTTTCGTCTATCGTGCCGTCGTCCTTGATCACTCCGTTGCCGTTCCAGTAAAATTTGTCGGACAAAGAGCCCCCTGGAATTCGAACCAGACCCATGTCAATGTCGCGGAGATAGCCGTCGAACGCTTTAGCACAGTCGTCATATCCATGGTAAGCGGCAATGTTCAGCCCCATGAGCTTCGCTCTGCTTCCTTCTTTGACAATTTTCGACGTGTCCACGGACACCGCGCATTCCATGCTAGGGGTGGCGTTGGAGCCGTTTCCGTCTGGCCGTGACAGCGTCAAACATCCGCCCGCGTAACACGCGAACGCGGCGCAACATAACGAGGAAAGTATTTTCTTCATGGTAGTGGATCCTTTTCTTGAGCTTTTTCGTCCGCGAATTCCAATCCGCGTCGATGTCGCCATTCTACACTCGCAAGGAAGCCGCGTCAAATCTCTATTGCGCTGGTGGGATTGGACTTTGCCTCGTGATGGGATATACTTTGGGGCCTGTTTTGGCGGAATGGATTGCGGAGGATAAACTCGGAGCTTGATAAAGATGACTGCGAAAGCCGACTCTTGGTTGCGTTGTGTTCATTGCGGCGCGGACTACGATATCAGCGATTCAAGGTATCTATGCACTTGCGGGGGGACGCTTGATGTAAAGCGCAACCTTTCCAAACTCGACGGGAAGGAGCTGGTGGCGACATGGGAGAGGCGCTGGGGGGCCAAAAACGGAGTTGACGCCTCCGGCGTGTGGCGCTACCGGGAGCTGATACTTGATATTGCCGAGGATAAAATTGTCACCAAGCGGGAGGGTAACACTCGATTGTACCATGCGGGTCTCGCGGCGGAGTACGCTGGAGCAAAACATCTATTACTCAAACACGAGGGGGAAAATCCTACTGGTAGCTTCAAAGACAGGGGCATGACTTGCGGTATGACCGCGGCCATGCTTAGGGGAGCCTCCTCGGTGGCTTGCGCCAGCACGGGAAACACCAGCGCCAGCATGGCCGCGTATGCCGCGACGGTTGGCATTCCGGCTGTCATCTTTATCCCCTCCGGGAAAATCGCATACGGGAAGCTAGCGCAGGCGCTTGCTTATGGTGGCGTCACCCTCCAAATAGATGGCAATTTCGACGATGCCATGGCGCTTGTTCAGGACGTATGCGCAAAAATGGGGGTTTACCTGTTGAACTCCGTAAACCCTTTTCGGATTGAGGGGCAAAAAGCTATAGGATTTGAAATTCTGCAACAACTCGATTGGGAAGTTCCGGACTGGTTCGTCATTCCTGGAGGTAATTTGGGGAACAACAGCGCCTTGTCCAAAGGCTTGAAGGAACTGTACGAACTTGGAATCATAGATAAAATCCCGCGCATAGCGGTTATTCAGGCGGATGGAGCCAACCCCCTCTACAAGATGTGGAGAAATAAAACCTCCTACGAGCCCGTTCCGAATCCAGAAACGATTGCTACCGCCATCAAAATAGGGAACCCTGTCTCCTGGGAGAAGTCCCTCCGGGGTATTGAATGGAGCGATGGCGTGGTCGAGCAGGTTTCCGAGCAGGAGATAATGGACGCCAAAGCCATGGTGGATAGAGCGGGCATCGGCGCGGAACCAGCATCCTGCTGTTCGGTGGCGGGTGTCAGGAAACTAGTTGAAGCCGGAGTCATAAATCCCGACGCTACAATTGTTGGAATACTGACGGGAAATATTCTCAAGGACCCGGACGCGGTGGTTGGATATCATAAGGATACCCTCCGTGATATCGGAATCGAAGGCCGCTTCGCCAACTCCCCGGTATCGATAAAACCCACGTTGGAAGAAGTCGAAAAGGCGTTGGAGGGAATAAATTCTTAACTTGGGTCCGCTGAAAAGGCAGGCCCTAACCTGATGAGACTAAGACACTTGGCAATTATTCAGCAGCCCCTGTGTCGAGCGTTCCGGTTGGTTGCCAAGAGCAATGGAGTGTTTTTATGGATGGCGGTGTCCTTTCCCGAATAGAATCTCCGGCGGATATGAAGGGGTTGTCCGCCGATAACAGGGTAACTCTCTCAGAGGAGTTGCGCCGGGAAATTATCGAGGTGGTTTCCCATAACGGCGGGCATTTGGCCCCGAGCTTGGGAGCGGTCGATTTGACTGTCGCTATTCACACCGTCTTCGATTCGCCCAAGGATAGGATTGTCTGGGATGTGGGACATCAGGCGTACGCCCACAAGCTGTTGACAGGTCGGAGGGAGTTCTTCAAAACGCTGCGATTGGACGGGGGGTGCTCGGGATTTTTGTCGCGCGCCGAATCCGAGCACGACGCATTCGGAGCGGGGCACGCTGGAACGGCGATATCCGCCGCCTTGGGGATGGCCGCGGCCAGGGATCATGCGGGTGGGAATTGGCGGGTTGTGGCTGTGGTGGGCGATGGGGCGTTGAATTGCGGGGTGGCGCTGGAGGGGCTGAACAATGTCGCCGACATATCCAGCGACATGACTATTATTTTGAACGACAACAAGATGTCTATATCCCCCAACGTCGGAGGAATGGCCAGGTATCTCAATAGAATTATTTCCGCCAAACCGTACAACCGGTTCAAGTCGACTTTGAGACGGTTGGTCCGTTCGATTCCCAAGGTGGGGTATAATTTAACTAGGCGCATAGCGCGCTTGGAGGAGGCGGTCAAAAGCGTATTGGTGCCAGGTGTAATTTTCGAGGAGTTGGGGATGCGGTATGTCGGTCCTGTGGACGGGCACGATATGGAGGAGATGATACGCGTGTTCGAAGCGGCGAAGGAATACACCCAGCGTCCGACACTCATACATGTGGTAACAGAGAAGGGAAGAGGATACGAGCCCGCGGAAAAGGCGCCGGAAAAATTTCACGGGTTGTCTACTTTCGATCCGGATACCGGAGAAATCACGGGTAAAAAAGGAGGAGCGACTTTTTCGGAAGCGTTTGGCGGCGTTATGGAGTCGTTGGCGGTGGAGCGGGAGGACGTGGTCGCGATTACCGCGGCGATGCGCTCCGGAACTGGATTGAAAGCGTTCGCGGAGCGTTTTCCCGAGCGTTTCCACGATGTGGGGATAGCCGAGGAGCATGCCGTGGTGATGGCGGCTGGAATGGCGGTCGATGGAATTAGGCCGATTGTGGCGATTTACGCGTCGTTCCTTCAACGGGCTCTCGATTACGTGTTCCACGATGTCTGCCTTCAGAATCTTCCAGTGGTGATATGCTGCGACCGGGCCGGAGTGGTTGACGACGGTCCGACGCATCATGGAATACACGATCTGGCCTTCCTGATGAATCTGCCGAATCTGTCGATAATCTGCCCGCGCGATGCCGTGTCGCTGGAGGCGGCGCTGCGGATGGCTTTGAATCGTGGCACCCCGGTTGTGGTGAGATATCCCCGGGGCGACGCGTCCGACATCCCAAGACGCCGTGGGCGGAGAAAATCCTCTTGGGGCGCGGCCGAGATATTGCGGGACGGTTCCGACCTCGCCATATGGGCCGCTGGCAGAGAATGCGCCACGGCGCTCGAAGTAGCGGATATCCTTTCGAGAAAAGGGGTGAGCGCCATGGTAGTTGATCCCAGATTTTTAAAGCCTCTTGATAAAAAGCTTCTCGAACGCCATACGGACAAGATGCCCATAGTCACGATCGAGGATTGCCACTCGAGGGGGGGGCTGGGAGGAATCGTGGATTCAGCGCTAGCCGCGATGAAGCATCGGGGAGTGAAACATTTCGGCTGGGGGGACAACATCTTACCGCACGGCACCATTTCAGGTATCAAAATTGAGAATGGAATGCTCCCTGACGATATAGCGTCCAAGCTGATGAAATGGGATGCGTTGAAGAAGTCGAAGGGGACGCGTTGATGGATGGAGGAGTCCTGCGATACGCATTTGGAAGCCGCGATGACGGTAGCGTTCGAAAGATTACTTTCCACTTGGGGACTTGATGTTTGGCGCGAAATATGCTATAACCAGTCTCAAGCGGATTTGGTGATGGCAAGCAACGCGGAGGGGCGACAAATGCGGACTTCCAATGTAAATACCGCGGTAAGGGTTGGGCATCGGGGACGAATATTTACTCTCGTGGAGATGCTGATGGTCGTCGCGATTATCGGTATTCTTATGGCCTTGCTCCTTCCAATGCTTAGAGAGGCGAAAATCCAGGCTAAATTCGTGCGCTGGGTGGCTTTCAACCGTAATTGCAGCAATGACCCCACATGCGTGGTTAATTTCAACTTCCAAGGCAATGGCCCGGCGTTTTCAACTCCACCCCCTGGGGATGTGTTGATTAATAGCGCTTCCGGCTCCCAAAATTCCGATTTTAAACCTGAATTGTATAATGGATATCTCAAAAATAATAATGATCCTAGCGCCCATCACAATTTCGAATGGGTGCGGTCCGGACGTTTCGGAAGATACAAATGGGCGTTGAGGTTCAATGGTGCTGATACGTATGTCGTTATGCCAGGAACGAAAGAAATCAATTTCACCCCATATACCAGTTTCACGGTTCTCTGCTGGCTTAAATTCGACAAGATGGGCTTGGGGGACTGTCCATTTTCGAAATCTCTTTGGGGGACGGCTTCCGACGCCTCTTGCCAGTACGACTTGTACGCCATGCCATGGTCGGGCCAATTCGGCCAGGGCTCTTTCGATGTCGATGTCTTCACCACTTGTGGCACTTGGCCTAATACTGAGGTTGATTTCGACAAGGCCGGGTGGGTGCATTTGGCGTTGAGATACAAATATTTGGAGACAAACGCGTCCGGCGACGCCGAGGGGGAAATAACGGTATTTATCAACGGCAAAGCGCTGGGGAACTACATAAATATTACGTCGCAGAATCCTTACACCGCGGCAGCCACGGAATGGAAGACTTGCGCGGATTTGAGCATCCCGCTGATTTTGGGGGGAGCCGGATGCTATAGGAAATATTGGAGCGCGAGCACGTGGGATCCCAATGATACCAGCTTGGCGAACACATGGGTGATTAAATTCCTGTTCCAAGGATTGATGGATGAATTTCTAGTGTATAAACGTGCCCTTTCCGATGGGGAGATAAAAGGGCATTACGATATGGGCAAACCGTGAGGTGAGTGGGCTTATGGCTGAGCAAAACATGGTGTCGATGCTGTGGAGGGACAAGGAGGCGAGGAAGTGGGGGATTTGCGTCCTCCTCTTCGTCGCGTTGACCTCGTTGGTTTTGTATAGAATTTTCCATACCGAAAAACTTCCACCCCCTGGAGCCAAGAGGGCCGTAATATGTCAGAAATGCGGGAAGTTGCAGGTTTTGAGAATTGTCGATCCCGAGACTCCCAAGGCCCGGTGCGCCTACTGCGGAGGCAGGGTCGGAATGGCTTGGAAATGCGGCCATTGTGGTTATGAATATTACATCGTGAACTTCAAGTTCGACGCTAGGAATCTTTCCACAATGGAGCGTTTGCGGAAAGTTGAGTCCCTACGCAGATGCCCGAACTGCGGTGAGATCAAGGACGTGCGCCCCATGTCCGTCAACGAGGTTGAGGACGAATTGAAGCGGCGCGGCGAGTGACTGCCGAAGGGGGCTCCGCAATTCAACTTCAAATTTCCCCTTGAAGGGGGCTCTCTAGAAAAGGGGTTACTGAAAAAGTCGGAAACAATTTGGCGGCTCACGCCACGGTGGGCGTAATTGAATTGTGGTCGGACGGTGTTTCCGCTAGATTGGAAACGGCCTGGCGAGGTGTGCCATGAAATATTTCAATTTTCTGGTGGCGGCTATGGTTTCGGGAGCTCTGTCCTCAGTCTCTTGCGGCGCCGCTGGCGATGATGGAAGTGTGCTTGTCTCCAGATTCGCTGGTACTTGGTACCCCGGGGAGAAAAAAGCGCTTGAAGCCATGCTCGATAAATTCGGGCAAGATGCGGCTCCTCCCAAGTTGGACGGGGTAATAGCTTTGATTATGCCGCATGCTGGTTACGAGTTTTCGGGACGTGTCGCTATGTGGGGTGCCAAGGCGATTGCCGGACGCGCGTACGACCGCGTGGTGGTCATCGGCCCAAGCCACCGGTTCCCATTGACAAATCTCGTAAGCATTCCCAATGTCTCGAAATACCGAACTCCTTTCGGAGATTTGGACGTGGACTTCGACTTCGTGAAACGTCTTAGGAAGTCGAAATATGTCGTTGACATCCCTAAAGTCCATGCCTTCGAGCATAGCGTCCAAATGGAGTTGCCACTCTTGCAATATGCATTGGAAAACCCGAAAATCGTCCCAATCGTATGTGGGCAACTGGATCGCGCCACTACCAAGGCTGTGGCAGCCTTGATACTGAAGAACATATCCTCAAAAACCCTGGTAGTGGTCAGTTCCGATTTTACCCATTACGGTCTCGATTACGGCTACGTTCCTTTCCGTAGCGATGTGGAGGCGAATTTGGAGAAACTCGACATGGGTGCGTTCCGCGAGATCGAGGCGCTGTCGGCCGACGGGCTTAGAAATTACATAGAGAAAACTGGCGACACTATTTGCGGGCGTAGTCCCATCGAAATTCTATTGAGGATGATTCCCAGGGACACCAAGACGCGGTTGTTGGCCCGCGACACCTCTGGCAGAATTACGGGTGATTTCACCAATTCGGTGAGCTACCTTTGTGTGGCTTTGACTGGAAAATGGGGGGCGAGCGTGGGGAAAGCCGATGTCCCGACCGCTGACGAAGGGGGTGACGCGGTTTCCGCGAAGACTCCCGCTCCGGAAAAGGCGGAGAAGAATAAGGAGGTGAAAATGAATGGAAAAGAAAAACGCGGCGCGTTGAGTGGCCTCGCCGATAGCGACAGAAAAGCACTGTTGAGCTTGGCGAGGAAGGTGATTCGCTTCGTCTTGGACAAACGCAGGATTCCGACCGCGGAGGACTTGAAATTTTCTCCGTCAAAGGCGATGGGAAAGGAGATGGGGGCGTTTGTCACAATCAAGGAGGGAGGGTGCTTGAGAGGGTGCATCGGCGAGATCCTGCCGTGTAGGGCCGTGTGGAAGGCGGTCCTCGCGGAGGCGGTGAACGCTGCGTTCAACGACCCGAGGTTTCCGCCGTTGTCCTCGGTGGAGTTCGATAAAATAGACATAGAGATCTCGGTCTTGACGCCGCCCGTGCCAGTGGCGTCGCGGAAAGACATTGTCATTGGGAAGCACGGCGTGATATTGACTAAGGACGGACATTCGGCCGTGTTCCTTCCGCAAGTCGCCACCGAACAAGGTTGGGGGCTCGAGGAAACTTTGTCCCATTTGTCGCTTAAGGCTGGGCTTCCGGAGGACGCGTGGAAATCCAACGCGAAATTTGAGGTGTTCCAAGCCGATGTTTTTGCCGAAAGGGAGTAATGAGTGGAACGGAAAGAATTCAAAAACTGGATCGCCCTTTTGACTAGGGACAAGATGGGGACTATTGGTGTCTGTGGAATCGCATTCCTGCTTTTGGTCGCGGTTTTTGCTCCATTGGTGGCGAATGGACGTCCATGGTGTCTCGTTGACCATGGAGCGTGGAAATTCCCGGCACTACGCTATTTGTTTGCTCCAGATAGTACCGAACCACTGGTGGAAAAGGTTTTCAACTACGCGCTCCTCCTGTCCCCGGTCGCGTTTTTGGCTTGGAGGTTGCGCCGTAGCGCCGGAAGTCCTGTCAAATACGCGTTCGCGGTCTTCGCTTTGGCCCTGATTGTGCCTTTTATCGTGGTGAAGCATAAAATGGATAAAACCAACTGGAGGCAATATAAGACGGAACACGCCGCTTTCGCGGTATTCTCTCCAGTTCCGTATGGTCCGGCCGAAAATGTCGCCCAACCTTATGAACCGCCCTCGGTCAACCATTGGCTTGGCACCGATAAAATAGGCCGCGATGTCCTTGCTAGAATGGTCTACGGCGCCAGAGTCTCATTGGCGGTGGGGCTTTTCGCCACGGGCATCGCCATGCTTATCGGTGCTGTTGTTGGAGTGTGTTCGGGGTTTTTCCGCGGGAAGTTCGACTTGATTACGATGAGAATAGTGGAGATAGTCATTTGCTTCCCCACCTTCCTGCTCCTCTTGATCCTTATGTCCATAATGATGGATAGGGGATACACCCAATCAATCTTGCTGGTTATCGCCGTCATTGGCCTGACCGGCTGGACTGGATTGGCTAGAATCACGCGCGGTGAAACCCTGCGATTGCGGGGTATGCCTTTTATTCAAGCTTGCGAATGCCTGGCTATTCCTACGTGGCGGGTGATGCTTTTCCATATTCTACCCAATATTATCGGGCCAATCATGATAAGTTTCACTTTTGGAATCGCGGGGGCGATAATGGCGGAAAGCTCCTTGAGTTTTTTAGGCTTCGGCGTGCAGGCTCCTACAGCCAGCTGGGGCGAATTGCTGAGACAGGCTTTCGAGGACCCTTTCGCATACTGGCATTTAACATTGTGGCCAGGAGTGGCATTGTTCATTTCGGTGGTCTCTTTCAATTTCGCCGGAGAAAGCCTCAGAAGCTCCCTGGATCCCAAGGAGGTTGGATAAACATTGATATTCGAGCATGCTCGGCTAATTAATAATTAGGAATCAACGTTGTGCGGTTTTTCATGTCAAATATCTCTCCATGGCGGGCCTTACGAGGCCTAGAAAGACCTCCCAGGAAGTCGGGATGAACAACCGTCCTTCAACACCCTCAGGAACTGAAGGCAGAATTGAGGCGGCTTGAGGGGCTTTGCCAGCAAGGGGTTGGGCGGCTTCCCAAGTTCGGCCATAAGTTGCACGTATTCCCGGATCGTTTTCCTTCTGGCATCCATCTGCGTCTCGTTGGTAATGAAAACGAACTCCCTGCCGGTCTCCGGCTCCCTGTAGGTTATTCTTCTGGCGGCCACATGTGGGGAGGTTCCGCAAAGCTCGTCGGCGACCACCCCGACGTTCCTGGAGTCGGCGGTGTCGAACTCCTTGTTCCCGATCTTGTTCTCCCGTAGTTTCATGTTGGACCTCTCCCGCGAAAGGAAGTGGACGCCCTTGTTTTTTTTCAGCCTCCACCAAAAACCGAAGTCCACCCCGGCGCGGTCGTATATTAGGGTTTACTGAAAAAGTCGAATCCGTTGAATGGGGTACGGCTCCGTCCCCCGCGGGGGCCGCGGGGAACGGGAGCTGAAAAAAGGGATCACTTTGCCAATGCCGCGACTTTTTCCACGAGTTTTTTGTGGTCGATCGGTTTTTCGACGAACTCGGTGACCGGCATATAGGTATCGTCGATATCCCTGTTGGTGAATTTTCCCGGGAAATCGCCTTCCTTATTCACGCCCGAAAGCATGAGGACGGGAATGTTCTTGATATCGTCGTGATGTGCGATGGTTCTCGCCATCTTGAAGCCGGCGCCTTCGTCGTCGGGGAACATGACATCCAAGATGACCAGGTCGGGATTGTACGACCGGATGTTCTCCGCGAGGTCCTTGTCGTCGTGTTGCGATTTGACGGCGTACCCGGCGCTTTCCAGGGTCATGGTCATGCTTTCGACCAGATCCACATCATCGTCCACGAGATAGATTTTTTTCATTTCTATCCTCCTTTTTTTCCGGTTTTCCATACTCCGATATTTAAAGAAGCGCTTCCACCTGCCGGAATCACTTCATTCCAAACGGTTCCAAGGCCCTTTCAAAGATTCCCAGCGAGTATGCGATCGCCACGCCGTAATTGGTTATGGGCACATTCAGTTCCCGGCAACGTGTGATACGTGACATTAGCGCCTTCGAGTTAAAGGTGCAACTTCCGCAATGAACAACGAGCTTGTATTGTTCCAAGTTGTCCGGAAAATCGTGTCCCTGCACAGTGTCGAATTGTAGTTCGCCACCAACATATTGAGTCAGCCAGCGGGGTATCTTGACGCGTCCGATATCCTCTCCGATGGGGTGGTGCGAGCATGCCTCGGCGACGAGGATTCGGTCGCCGGGTTCGAGGTTTTCGATGGCTTTGGCGCCTTCGACGAAGGTGGCCAAGTCGCCTTTGAATCTGGCGAAGAGGATTGAGAATGATGTCATGGGGATATTGTCGGGGGTATCCGCCGCGACCTTGAGGAACGCTTGGGAGTCGGTAACGACGAGGGCCGGGGGGCGTTTCATGTTTTCGATGGCGTCGCGTAATTCGCGCTCTTTGACTACGACGCAGTAGGAATCGTTGTCGAGGATATCCCGTATGCTTTGGACCTGTGGCATGATCAATCTGCCCTTTGGCGCTTCGAGGTCGATGGGGACGACGAGGACGGCGTATTCGCCAGGTGGGACGAGGTCGCCGAGGATTGTGGGATTGGTGAAGAAGGAATCGGGTAGTATGTCGAGCAATTTGTCGCGGAACCGCGGGAGGTCGTCCGGATTGACGGCCGCGATTGTAACGAACGGGATATTGTGTTTTTCGAGGTATTCGAGGGTTGCCGGCGCCGGATTGGCGAGGTCGCGTTTATTGATGACGACGAGGAGCGGAGTTCCGCGTTGTTTGAACTCCTCGATCAGGGCGGTTTCGAAATCGCCCCATTCGTCCGGAGTGGCGACGATGAGCGCGATATCGGCGCGTTCGAAGATTTTCCGGGTTTTTTCGATTCTTTTTCCGCCGAGGGCGCCGGAGTCGTCGATTCCCGCGGTGTCGATGAAGAGGACTGGCCCTAGCGGGAGCATTTCCATGGCTTTCTCGACGGGGTCGGTGGTTGTTCCCGGGACATTCGAGACGATGGAGACGTCTTGTCGGGTGAGCGCGTTTAGCAGGGTTGACTTTCCCGCGTTGCGGCGTCCAAATATCCCGATTTGGGTTCGCAGACTTTTGGGTGTCTTCAACATTTTGGGTTGCCGTCTCCGGTTTTGTTATTTTTATCCGAGCCGAGTTTGTTGACGGCGGCGGGGCTTGTGAGCGCGTCGAACTCCTTTTCGGAGAGGAGGCCTTTCTCTATGGCGGCCTTTTTTATCGATATTTTTTTGGATCGCGCGAATTCCGCGAGTTTTTGGGCGTGTTCGTATCCGATTTCGGCCGCCAGGGCGGTGATTGTGGCGGTGGACGCGTGGACATGCGCCTCGCATGTGTCGGCGTTGGCGGTTATTCCCTCGACGCAGAGCTTGGCGAGCGCGGAGGCCGCGTTGGTTAGCAGCGCGATAGTGTCGAGCAGCTTATCCGCCACGAGCGGCAGGAACGGGTTCAATTCGAGAGAGCCCATCGATACCGCCTGTGTGACGGCCTGGCAGTTCGCGAAACACGCGATGGCGCATTGGGTGACCATTTCCGGAATCACGGGATTGACTTTCCCCGGCATAATCGAGGAGCCCGCCTGAACTGGAGGGAGGTTGATTTCGCCGATTCCCGCCTCGGGACCCGAGGAGAGGAAGCGGATGTCTCCGGCGATTTTCATCAGATTGGAGGCGCAGGCGTTTAGGATTCCCGCGACTTCCGCGAATTCGTCGTTGTTTTGGGTCGCTTCGACGAGGTTTTCGGCTCTGGCGAGTCCGATGCCCGTGAGTTTGCGCAGGTTCTCGGTGGCT